>CANHUD010000051.1 GCA_947463665.1 Sphingobacteriales bacterium | reverse complement strand
TGCCTGCTGCCGGATACCGGTAGGTTGGGTTTAGGGTAGCTTGCCGTATGCCGTTCCCCATATCCCAGGTTCGGCTGGTGATGGTTCCGGTTATAGGATCACTGGATTCCCGGAATAGAATATCGCCACCAAGGCAAACGGAGTCAGTAGCGGTGAAACGTGCTTTCGGCTGCGGATAAACCTCCGTTAGTAGTTGGGTGAGCGAATCCACACAGTTTTTCGCACTCGTGGCGATAAGCTTTATGTTGTAAGGGCCTAACTGCCGGTAGGTAAAGGAACCATTGGTACTATTGCCTTTAGCGAGGGTAGACAAATCACCAAAATCCCACAAATATTGCAGCGCACTGTTATCTGAAACAGTTGTTTGGTTTTGAAAGATGGCCTTTCCATCCGGCAGGCAGACTTTCGGCAGATCGAAACGAACAACGGGAAGGGGATTGATTTCTACCGGAATAATTTTTGGTAAACTGGTACATCCATTCGATGTAGTAACCGAAAGGGATATATCGTATATTTTCTTTACAGAAAACGTATGTGTTAGCGGATGGGAGGATGTTTGGGTTTGTATCTGGCTGCCATCTCCAAAATTCCAGTTCCATTCGCGGATGGTTCCAACAAGCGGGTTGGCTTTTTCTATGAACTCGACGGGATTTTTTTCGCAGGTGATGTTCGCATGGGTAAAGTCGGCGATGGGTCTTGGCCATACCGTGATGGTTTGAGCGGCAGAGTCAGCGCAGCCTGCATCTGATGTGTACCGATACAGGATCGTGTGGGTGCCAACATCAGCTGTTGACGGCGAGAAAAGGCCGGAACTACTAACACCCTTACCAATGTAAGTATAATTGCCTGGAACGGCTGGATCAAAAGAGGTTTCTGTTAGTTGTCGCTCTGTGGCATCCAGGCAAATTCCCGGGACCGGCTGGAAATTCACTTTCGGGCTCGCCAGCAGGGATATGGTTTGAACAGCAGATTTACTGCAGGAGGAGGCATTTCCGGAAAATGCTTTCAGCGTTATGGTTTTTGATACGGTTGCCGGCGACTGAAAATTTTTATATATCCATGCGTATTGCTTGCCGATAAATGGATTTTCATCGATTGTTTTCTGTGTGGGGTCAGCTGCATCCCAGTAGATCTCCAATCGGGTTACTACACCGAAATCGACATTGGATTGGTTGATGATTCGTATGGAATCGTTGCTGCAGAGAGGTGCTGATTTCACCACATCGAATGCAGGTGTAGGATTGGCTCCGTTTACGGTGAAGGGCTGTGTGAGTGAATCGATACATCCTCGGGAATCTACTACCAGCTTTACCAGATAGTTATCGGCTTTTTTATAGCGGACTGCAGGATTTTTTTCTGTGAGATTTGCTGTTGTGAACACTGGACCCGGATCGATGGGATTAGCGCCTGCGTTGAAGTCCCAGCGGTAGGTGAAGCCGGTAAATCCATCCGGGCTCGACGTAGTATCTGAGAACAGCGCACTGGCATCGTCCAGACAAACCTCCGGAACAATGAAGCCTGCTTTGGGGTAGGGGTTAATGGTGAAGGATGCCAGTTTAAATGTATCGCTGATGCATCCTGTCTCCGATTCGGTTACCAGTTGTACACTTTTCTTTCCCCAGCTGGCATAGCTGGCCTGTTGAGTCTGTCTGGCAGCGTATTCTTTAAAGCCCTGCCCATCATCGAGGTTCCAGCGCCATTTCACGATGGAACCTGTAGTAATGGTGGATGCATCGCTGAAGGTGATCATTCCGTTTACACAGGTAACTGCCGGAACTGTATACAGGGCAGCAGGTTTGGACGAAAGTTGAATAGTTTTGGTAACAGGATCTGAGAGACAGGATCGTTTTGATCCTACGCGTAATGACACCTGGTAAGATCGGGCATCTTTGAGATGGATTTTCGGGATGGAAGCTTTATTGGTATCCAGTATGTTGCCGTTGTTGAAATCCCAGATCCATCGGACACCCGCATTTGGATCTGTAGTGAAAGACAGGCTGTCGCCGGCACAACCGTTGGTGACGAAATCAAAATCTGTTTCCGGTTTTTCCATCTGCAGTCGGATACTATCGCGTGCCACACCACAACCCTGTGTGGTGGCAGTCAGTATATAGAGGCCGGTATCTTTGGTATTGAATGAATTGACCAGCAGGAAGGAGTCTTTTGAGGTATAGTTATTGGGACCTGTCCAGTTGAAATCAGTTGCCTCATAACTCAGTCCATAAATTTTTGTGGTTGAGTTGTAGCAGACGGTATCCGTTCCTCGCAGGAAAGTGCCAGGGTTAGCAGCATTAAAAAATTGAATGGTATTTACGCTGAAATCAGAGAAATATCCAAATCGTGTAGTAGAGGTTGCTCCACCGTGGATGACACTGGCATGAAATTTTCCTGCCGGATTTTCGATGAGGACCGTCTGATCGTTTCCTGCTACATTTACAGGAACTGCTATACGTGATACATACCATTTACCCGATGTACCTGGTACCACCTGAAAGGCAGAGGCACTGATCAGGGAGTTGCTTCCATTTAGTGTGAAGCTATTGATAATGGATGCCGGTGCCAGTACATTCACGTAAAAAGCAAGGCTGGCGGAGGCTCGTGTCACATTCACCATGGTAGAACCGGTGCATTTGATGGAGGGAATTACAGCGCCTCCTACTTCACAGCCGAAACCAGAAATCTGGAAAACCTGAACGGGTTTATCGGTTTCGATATAATCGTTTATACTAAAGAGTTTTCCGCTATAGTAGCTGCCTGCGGTACTGAGCGTTGCTACTACAGCTCCATTCACTTTTATGGTTGTATTGTTTTCCGTTGCAAAAATATAGTAGTAGTCGGGAAGGTTATTATTGAAATATCCTTTGGTGAGAATGAATTCTGTACCGGCGAGCCGGTCTGGAATCAGTTGATCACCTGCTGTATCCTGGCAGTTGAATCCCGGGTAATAGATAGAATCATCTTTGGTTGTTATAGCGATGGGTTTGTTGGATGTTACAATGGATCCGCCGGGTTTATCGGCTGCTGCCGGACTGTTCATCGAGCAGACGAAGGTTTCTCCTTTTTGGAGGGTTACGGTAAAGTTTCGGTTTGGCTGGCCGGTAAGATTTGCTGTTGAGGCGATCTGTACAATGGTATTGTCTTCTGTTGCCACAATGATAAAATCGGTGGTAAACTGAGCGGTCGGTTGACGGTTCACGAATACCATCTGGAAGGGAATGGTAAATTTGGTGCCGAGCGCATTGCTGCCTTTGAGTGCGAACAGATCACCATTGTTCTGGTTGGCTATGTCGTAATAGCAGGTAATTCTGGCATTAGAGGTAATGTAGAGGCCTTTCTGCTGAGGCTGATTACCGGGCGTATTTTCAACCAGTCCTATATAAGGTGTGAGGTCAACAGATACAGAACTATTAGCAGGTACCTGCACGGTAATTGGCCAGAAAGAAGTGTTTGCGGGCATTGATACCGTAACAGTAGCGGATGTAGCGCCTGCTGAAAGCCGGAGGAAAATCGGGCGGTCTCCATGTACCTGGCCCAATTCAGGAGCAGCAAACCAGAATTCAGTATCCGTTTGTGCATTCAGGTACGGAGTAACGAGTAAGTATATAAAAGAGAGCAGCAGGATACGCTTCATGTTTTAAAATTAGCGGTTTGCCTGCTTTTATGCCAGAAATGCTGTAAGATTCATTGAATTTTGACAATTCTCTACGTTCATTCAAGTGAGTTTTTTGGAAACAAATATGATTAATCCGATTTTATCAACCTGCCGAGTACCTTTGCGTCATGCACAACCAGAGCGGGCTATTGAGGGAGTCGGAGGCATTTCTTACCAGGATGTTTGCGGAACTGGAGTTGCCGGGTCTGCAGGAGCGCCTGGCAGAAGTGGAACAGGAGATCGGTCTGACCGGCACCTATACCCAAACGTTCCAGGAACTGGAGCATGGTGCACGGATGGCCTGGCGAAACAGCAACCGATGTATTGGCCGTTTATACTGGAAATCGCTGATTGTCAGGGATCAGCGAACTGTAACTGATCCGGATCAGGTATTTGCCTGTCTGACCGATCACCTGCGGCTGGCTACCAATGGGGGAAAGATTCTTCCTATGATCACGGTTTTTCCACCGGCGTGTTCCGGTCAGCCGGCACCGGTTCGCATCTGGAATAAGCAGCTGATCCGCTATGCCGGTTATCGGCAGGCCGATGGGTCGCTGATAGGTGATCCCTCAAACGAGGCCTTCACTAAGCAATGTACGAAGCTTGGCTGGCCAACCGGTTCCGGGGCTTTTGATCTGTTACCTGTAGTGATTCAGTCGGCCGGGAAATCACCCCAGCTTTATTCCTGGCCGGACGGAACTGTTTTGGAAATCCCCATTGAGCATCCGGAATATCCGGCCATAGCCGATTTGCGGTTAAAGTGGCATGCTGTACCGGTTATATCCGATATGGTACTCGAGATCGGAGGGATTCGTTATCCAGCCGCTCCCTTCAATGGATGGTATATGGTTACAGAGATCGGATCCAGGAATCTGGGGGATGAAGGGCGTTACAACCAGCTGGCTGCCATTGCAACTGCTGCAGGTGTTCAAACCGGCAAAATCGATCCATTTTGGAAGGATAAGACGCTGGTGATCCTCAATGAGGCTGTTTATCATTCATTTAGGAAAGCGGGCGTCAGCCTTACGGATCATCACGCAGCTTCTGAACAGTTTATGACGTTTGTCCGGCAGGAAGCCCGGGAGGGAAGGGAGGTTAAGGCCGACTGGTCATGGATCGTGCCACCAATGTCTGCCTCCGCGCAAAAAGTTTTTCACCAGCCCTTTGAAAACGATGTTGACACCCCCAATTTCTTTTACAGTCGGGATGCCTGGGACGCTACCACTATTCCTGCAGGTTGTCCATTCCACATTGAATCGAGGCATTGAAAAGGTCAATGGTGAAAACCACATCAAGTTGATGTTTTTTCACCAAGGTTGTCTGGTTTGTGCCTTTTAGCTTCGCCTTTACTATGGAAAAGGCAGTTTACATGCAGATTTTAGGGGATAATATCCGTGAGATGCGGAAGAAGAAGAGGCTTACCATGGAAACTGTGGCAGCACAGGCAGGGTTGGCCTATTCTCAGATCAACCGAATTGAATTAGGGAAAAGATGTCCGAGTGTATATACGTTATGGTTGATTTCCAATGTTCTGGGTGTATGTTTTTCGGATTTATTGCCGGAGGGCACCAGCTACAAAACGGAAAAGATACAATTAGATAACGGTTCAGGCGGCTAATTTGCTGTACCTTGCGCGCAAATTTTCGCGTTTTATGAGATTCAAAGTTTCGTTCCTGGTTGTCATGCTTCTACTGACAACCTTTGCAACGTTCGCCCAGGTAACGAGCAGTACCATTACCGGCTCGGTTCGCGGGGAGGACAAAAAAGTGCTGGAAGGCGCCAGTGTGGTAGCTGTTCACACACCTTCCGGTACCCGTTATTCCACGTCTGCTTCGAAAGACGGTTCTTTTACGCTGATGAACGTGCGTGTAGGTGGTCCTTACACCGTAACGATCAGCTTCAGCGGCTTTAAGGCGCATGTGGAGCAGAATGTTTTTGCTGCGCTGGGAGCTACCGCCAATGTGGATGTAGAGCTGAAAAGCGATGCAGTCCAACTGCAGAATGTTGTGGTAACGGCTGTGCCGAACAACATCATCAACAGCCGTTCCAACGGAGCGAGTGTTACCCTGGGACGCCGGACCATTGCACTGGCGCCTACGATCGGACGTACGGTAAATGACATTACGAAGTACAACGCCTACAGTAACGGACGTTCTTTTGCCGGTCAGGACAGCCGCTTTAATAATTTCACGATCGATGGATCGGTGTTTAACAATGGTTTCGGTTTGGGCAGCCAGGCGCAGGCAGGCGGACGTACCGGTTCTGCAGCTATTTCACTGGATGCCCTTGAAGAGCTGCAGATCAACATTACTCCGTATGATATCCGCCAGTCGGGCTTTGCAGGTGCCTCTATCAATGCGGTAACCCGCGGGGGTACCAATGATTTTAGCGGATCGGTTTTCCGTTTCTGGAACAGCCGGGATCTGGCGGGGGATAAAGCGGCCAGTAAAACGGCGAATGTACCGCAGACCCCTTATTCTGTTCAAACCAATGGTTTCCGTTTTGGCGGGCCGATCATTAAGGACAAGCTGTTTTTCTTCGTGAATGGTGAATTCACCAAAGGAACCCGTCCGGCTCTGGATTGGGTAGCGAATCGTTCGGGTGCCACCGGAAACGTGTCCCGTACAACGGCTGCGGATCTGGAAGATCTGAAGAGTTTCCTGATGACCAATTTCAAATACGATCTGGGTGCGATCGACAATTACAATAATGAGTCGTTTTCCAATAAATTTCTGGCACGGGTCGACTGGAACATCAGTGACATTCACAAGCTGACACTTCGATATTCGCAACATGATTCAGAGAGTGATGTGGTGATCAGCAACTCCAACTCCGGCAATACCGCCGGTAATGGAAGTCGCCAGAACCTGCCTCTCGCCATTTCCGGTCAGAACACCGGTTACATTATTGAAGACAACACCCGTTCGTTTGTAGCGGAACTGAATTCAAACTTCCGCAACCGCATCTCCAACCAGTTTCTTGTTACGTATAACCGACAGCTGGAAGACCGCGGATACCGTACGGCTATGTTCCCCACGGTGGACATTCTGAGAGATGGAAGTACTTATACTTCGATAGGTTTCGATCCGTTTACGCCGAATAACAAGTTGAATTATTCAACGTTCAATGTAACGAATAACACTACCATCGCCCGTGGCAAGCATACGTTCACGATCGGTGGTTCATTTGAAGCATTCAAATCGAACAACCTGTTCTTCTATGCCTCTAATGGTGTTTGGGTATTCAACAGCATTGCTGATTTCAAGACGGCTGCACAGGCTTATCTGGCCAATCCAAACCTGACCACTTCGCCTGTTCCCATCGCCCGGTTCAACTATCGGTATACCCTGTTGGGAGATGGCAAACTGCCCTGGCAGACCTTCAAGAACAATATCTATAGTGTGTACGGACAGGATGAGTACAAAGTGTCGAAGAATTTCCGGGTAACGGCAGGAGTACGTCTGGATTATCTGCAGATCCCGAATACCGCTTCAGATTATACGAACCCTTATGTTAGCAATCTTGGGTTTTATCTGCCCGATAATTCTGTTGGAACCCATTATAAGATCAATACAGGAGACATGCCTGGCTCGCGTTTGTATATTTCTCCGCGCGCCGGTTTCAACTGGGATGTGTTCAGCAATAAGAAAACACAGGTACGCGGTGGTACAGGGTTATTCCTGTCGCGCATGCCGTATGTGTTGTTAAGCAACCAGCTGGGTAACAACGGCGTGAACATTGGATTGATCAATGCTACCGGAAACACTGCTTTGAATTTTCCCTTCACGCTGGATCCAACCCGTTATACCCCCAGCAATGTGGATGTAAGTGCACTTCGCGGGTATAATATCAACTACGGAGATCCGAATCTGCGTTTCCCTCAGATCTGGAAGACCAACATTGCAGTGGATCAGAAACTGCCGTTTATGGGTCTGATCGCTACAGCTGAGTTCATTTACAATAAGAATGTGAATGCTCTTCATTATGTGGATGCGAATGCCAGACCGACTAGCGGTGTAATGGCCGGAGGTGACGATAAGCGTGCCATTTTCCCTGCACTGGATTTGTCGGGATCTGCTGCTTCTGCAGCCCGTTTCTACAATTCAGGAATCGGTAATGCATTTGTGCTGGTGAACAACAACGTTGGAAACTCCTACTCGCTTACCGGTAAGCTGGAGAAACCTACCACTCGGAACTGGGGAGGTATGGTTGGGTATACCCTGGCCCGTGCTACCGATCTTTCATCTGTAGGTTCTACTGTTAATGTGAATACACCTAGCATTTTTGGTAACAACAATCTGGTTGGTGGATTTTCCGATAACGATCTTCGTCACCGCTTTGTAGGATTTGTAAATTACACACTGGGATATGGCAAGAAGATCGGAGGAGCTACTACGTTTTCTCTGGGTGTGGTATCCTCCAGCGGCTTCAAGCTGAGCTACATTGCGAGCAACGATATGAATGGTGATGGTCAGATCAATGATCTGCTTTATATTCCGTCAGAAGGCCGTAATCTGGTATTCCAGGATTTCAGTTCCGGTGGTGTTACCTTCACCGCGTTTGATCAGCAGGTTGCGTTTAAGAATTACGTGAACAATCATCCATATCTGAGTGATCGGAAAGGCCAGTATGCTGAGCGTAACGCAGCGCAACTGCCCTGGCTGACGCGTCTGGATTTTGCGATTGAGCAGGATCTGATCGTGCTGACCGGTAAAAAAGGAAAGGCCAATACCATCCGATTCCGCGCGGATTTCATGAATGTTGGGAATCTGATCAACAACAAATGGGGCGTAGGAAATCTAAGCACTACTACCCAGCCGCTAAACTATCGTGGACGCACAGCCTCGGGAGAGCCTATCTATCGTCTGGCTACACAGGTGGTAGATGGAAAGACCGTGTTGCTGAGAGATGCATTTGTTAAGTCCAGAACACTGGATGATGTATACCAGATCCAGTTAGGTATCCGGTATATTTTTAACAACTAATAGTTCCTTTGGAATATAAAAAAGAGGCTGTCTCATCAGAGGCAGCCTCTTTTTTTAATCTCTAAAATCTAATCTCTAATTCAAGTATTTCTTAAACCACTCAATATGTTTTTTATACCGGTGTACAATATAGCTTGGCACCCTTATACCGTGATGCTGATTGGGATAGATGATGAGTTCTGTAGGAATGCCGGTTGATTTGAACGCCTGGTACATCTGTTCTGCGCCGATCACCGGAACATTGAAATCGTCTTCACTGGCCATGAAGAGGGTGGGTGTTTTGATTTGGTCCATTTTGAAGAAGGGGTATGAAAGATCGAGCCATTTCTTAGGATTTTTCCAGGGCTTTCCCAGTTCTTCTTCGTATTGGGTGATGTACTGGTCTGATCCGTAAAGAGACAGTTGCAGCGAGCTTCCTGCACCGCTTACAGCAGCCTTGAAACGCGTATCCGTAGCGATGGTATAGTTTGTAAGAATTCCACCGTAACTCCATCCTCCTATACCTAAACGGTTAACATCGGCAATACTGTCTTTGATGAGCTGATTGGCAATGGCAAGGATGTCTTTTACCTCTTTATTTCCCCAGTCGCCGTAAATGGTTTTGGTATAATTCAGTCCTCTTCCGCTGCTGCCGCGGTAATTGACGGCGGCTACGGCAAAACCTGCTCCGGCGAGAACCTGCCGGCTCATATCGAACGCATAATCATCCTGTGCAACCGGACCGCCATGGATGAAAAGAATCAGCGGTAATTTTCGGGACGTACTATCAGGAAGGTATAGTATGCCGGAGACTTTATTCTTATCAATACTGATCGCTTCGATTCCTTTTACATAAACAGGTTTAAGTTTTTTTACAAGTGCATCGCTGAAATGAGATAGCCGGCGAAAAACGCCACCTGTGTTCATGTAAATTTCGTTCGGTGTGTTCACATCGGAATACAGGGCCAGTACATGGCCATTCTGACCAATGCTGATGGATGAATATACGCCGTTTTCATTGGTCAGCTGACGGGAGGTGTTTTTAAGAATGTCGAAAAGAACAATGTTTTGTTTTCTGTCGTCTTCCACAACGCTGTAGATGTATTTGCTATCGGTTGACCAGTGAATGTCTTCTATGGAGCGATCGATTATCGCGGATATGTTACGGATGGATTTAGACCCAAAGGTGTAGAGATGCAACTGGCTGATTTCATACATATTGAAGTTCCCTTGTCCGGTTGAGCGGGAAAAGGAAAGCATGCTGCCATCCGGACTAAACTGGGGGTTGTTGTCAGGACCAGGATAGTTGGTCAGCTGTTCTGTTTTGCCACTGGACAATTCCAGCAGGAAAATGTCACTGTTATCGTTGCGGTCCGGATCCGCTGTTCTATTGCTGACATAGGCTACAAATAGCCCATCCCTGCTTATTGCAGCATTGGTATGATCGTAGTTACCCCTTGTAAGGGTGTCCAGTTTTTTACGTTGAATATCATAAACATAGAGATGTGTTTTTCGATTGTCGAGGTATCCATCGGAATCGTCTTTAAAATGAAAGCGATTGATCTCGTATGGCTTCCGAACTTTTGTTTTGGCGGTGTCTGCTGTATTGGGGTCACGGATTTCCAGCAGGATGTAGTTCCCGTCGTCAAACCATTTATACCGGTTGATTTCCCCTTTGATGTGCGTGAGCTGCTGAGGTTCCCCTCCTTTTCGGTTCATCAGGAAGATCTGGGAGGATTCGTTTTCTCCCTTGCCTTTGGAAAGGAAAGAGATAAACCGGTTGTCCGGGCTCCAGGTGGCTGCACCCGCTGAACGCTCATCGGTCAGTTGGATGATTTCCTGCGATGACGCATGCATCATGTACAGTTTGCTTTCATAACGGTCTTTAGCGGAATCCGCTTTGGACAGACTGTAGAGGATCCACTCACCGTCGGGTGAAAGTTGCGGTCTGGCAATAGACGACATCCGGTAGATGTCTTCCGGCTGAACTAAGGGCTGTTGCTGTGCTCTGCTTTCCGTCATTATGAAAAGCAGGGAAAAAAAGAAACTGAACGTTCTCATATTCAATCAGGTTGAACAACTAAGGTACGTAGTCGCCTTCATGTAATCGAATTCCGACTGCCTGCTCCTTTAGAACGCAGTATTTATCAGCCATCTATATACACAAAATACATAGCGAAAAGTAGCTATGTGATAATAGATGCGCAGTTGTACCGGATGAGATTCCTGCATTGGTATATCCTGTGCGGATAGCGGAATACCCAATAGTGAGTATATGGGTTGTCTTCGCAACCTCAGTATTGACAAGGGTTTCAGCGGATATTACTAGACCCGCCCGTACAGATTTATTAAAAAACTTGTTATAAGTTTAACCTGTTGTAGTGAGATATTGCTATTGACATTTATTGATTAACGGCTTAATTTCAATTAGTTATCTCTTTTTCACACAACGCAACCTGTTAAAACACCTTAATCCTTGCGCGCCTGAGGCATAC
>CANHUD010000050.1 GCA_947463665.1 Sphingobacteriales bacterium | reverse complement strand
TTTATTGATCTGGTTCCCCCTGGTAGGCGGACTGATCAGTTTCTTCCTCAAGGAAGAGCGCACCGTGAAGGCATGGTCGTTGTTCTCCTCCTTGCTCACGTTAGGCTTATTTGTGACTTCGTTATTTTTCATGGCGAAGGAGCACTACCTGCTGAATGCCGTGAGTTACGTATGGTTGCCCGAGATGGGCAGCAGTTTCACGCTGGTGCTCGACGGGATGTCGCGTTTGCTGGTATTGTTAACGGCGGTATCATTTCCTCTGATTTTTGGCGCCACCTACCGGACATCGTACAAAAATCCGAATGCCTTTTATGGGTTGATGCTGCTCACACAGACCGGGCTCATTGGTGTTTTCATGGCCATGGATGCGATGGTGTTTTATTTCTTCTGGGAGCTGGCACTGATCCCTGCGTATTTTCTGGCTTCTCAATGGGGAGGTGAGCGTCGCATACAGGCTGCTTTCAAGTTTTTTATTTACACGTTTGCCGGTTCTTTGTTTCTGCTGATCGGCATCATTTATATGTATCTTAAAACGGCTGATCAGTCGTTCTCTTTTGTTTCCTTTATGCAGCTTACGCTGGATGCGAAAGAGCAGGCATGGCTTTTCTGGTTGTTTTTCGTGGCCTTTGCGATCAAGATGCCGATATTCCCTTTTCACACCTGGCAGCCCGATGCATATGAACAGTCACCCACGCCTGTGACCATGGTATTAAGTGGTATTATGGTGAAGATGGGTTTGTTTGCTGCGATCCGCTGGCTGGTGATGCTGATGCCCGTTGCGGTAGGTAAATACGATAATGTGGTGATTGGGTTGTCGGTGATTGGCATGTTATATGCATCGCTGATCGCGATTCGTCAGGATGATCTGAAAAGGTTAGCAGCCTATTCATCGATCGCGCATATTGGGTTGATGGCGGCATCCATCTTTACGGTGAACCAGCTGGCGTTGCAGGGAATGTTGTTGCAGATGCTGAATCACGGGATCAACATCATTGGTTTGTGGATCGTGATTCATCTGATAGAGCAGCAGACAGGGGTTCGTAAGATGTCGGAGTTGGGTGGACTTGCGCAGAAAGCACCGGGTCTTACCATTCTGCTGGTGATTGTTGCGCTGGCGAACATTGCGCTGCCGTTAACAAACGCTTTCGTAGGGGAGTTCATGATGTTTGCCGGTTTGTATAAGTTCAGTCCGTGGTATGCGGTGGCGGCGGGTATCAGTATTATTCTGGCAGCTGTGTATACCCTCAATATGATCCGCAATGTTTTTTATGGAGAATTGAACGCCCTGACTTCCTCCTTCCGCGAGATTGTTTTTGGCGAGAAGCTGGTATTGGTATTGATTGTGGTGATGATCTTTTTTATAGGCATCTACCCGACGCCCCTGTTTGGGATGATTCGGGAGACATCGGAGCTGGTCATCAATAGGTTCATCAAATAATTTTCAGGAGATTCTATTATGAATGCAATAATTATATCGGCGATCTGGGGAGTGGTGATGATGTATAGTGGCATTGTACTAAAGAACAAATCGTCTGTTAAATATGTAGCCATTGCCGGGGTGATCGCATTGCTGATCGCCAATGGACTGGAGTTTATGGGTTCGCCTTTTTTCCAGATTGAAACCAGGGGCATGCTGGTGTTCACCACATTTGGCATGCTGTTCAATGCGGTGGCATTCACTGCTACGCTGATTTATTTTTTACTATCCGCTTCGGATATTGACCAGGTGGGAAAAAACGGTTCGGATTATTTTGCGCTGATCTTTTTCGTGTTGTGTGGGGTATCGATCGTATCAGCCTTCCAGAGTCTGTTGTTTTTATTCATCGGAGTGGAGATCATTTCCATTCCGCTGTATATTCTGGCGGGAAGTGACAAGCGGAATCTGAAGAGCAATGAAGCTGCGCTGAAGTATTTTCTGATGGGTTCATTTTCTACCGGGCTGATGCTGATGGGGATTGCTTTGCTGTACGGAAGTTCCGGTACTTTTTTTGTTGACGGTCTTAACATTGGGGGAGTAGCCATTACACCGCTGATGGGCCTGGGGTTGATCCTGATGATGGTGTCGATGGCCTTTAAGGTGTCAGCGGCTCCCTTTCATTTCTGGACGCCGGACGTGTACGATGGATCGCCTACGGTATTTACTTCTTTCATGGCTACGGTGGTGAAAGCGGCTGTTTTTGTTGCGTTCTTACGGTTGTTTGAGAATGGATTTGGCAAGCTGCATGCCAGCTGGCAGCTTTCTGCAGCAGTGATCACAGCACTTACGCTGATAGTGGGGAATTTTACGGCGGTATTCCAGCAGAGTGTTAAACGGATGCTGGCCTATTCATCCATTGCACAGGCAGGATTTATGATGCTGGCAGTTTTTGCGCTGAATACTACGGCCAAGCAGGGTTTGCTTTTGTATGGAGCGGCCTACAGTGTGGCGACCATTGGCTTGTTTGCGATTTTAATGAAAATGAAGGACTTCACGTTTGACGGATTCAACGGACTGGTGAAGCATGAGCCGGTACTGGCCATTACGGGTGCTGTGTTTTTATTGTCGCTCACAGGTGTGCCGCTCACGGCCGGCTTCTTCTCTAAATATTACATGCTTATGGCCGCTTTGCGGACCGGTCAGATGTTCTGGCTGGTGATCATCGGCGTGTTGGGTGCTGCTATTAGTGCATATTATTATTTCCGGGTGATCCAGTCGATGTTCTTCAAATCGGCAGATGAAAATCCGGCGATAGCTGTGAGCGGTGGTTTCAGGCTTATGCTGGTCGTAACAGCCGCACTGGTGATCCTGTTGGGTATTAAGCCCGGATTGCTGCTTGGGCTGTTGAATTACTGATACCGGAGTACGCTGTTGTAGGGTATCCTCCGTTCATCCTGATTTTCCGGGGGAGCCTCTCTTTTTTAGTATTTTTACAGAATGAAGATTCTGGATATCATTCTGTTGGCTTTTCATACTGTTCGTGCGCAAAAATTACGGACGGGTATTACGGTGGCCATTATTGCTTTCGGCATCATGGCGCTGGTGGGTATCATTACAGCGATTGAGGCGATGAACACCTCCTTGCGGGAGAGTTTTTCCACGATGGGTGCCAATGCATTCAGCATCCGTTTCAAGGAGCGTCAGATCCGCATTGGTGGTGGAGGTAACAGGGAAGTGAAGAAGACCGATAAGCGCGACAAGAAGCAGAAGAAATCCAATGAAGGACGGATCATCACCTACGAACAGGCGCGTGAGTTTAAGAAGCGCTTCAACTTTCCGGCTGCTGTTTCCATTGGATTAAATGGTCCCAGGAGCCAGACTGTTTTTTTTGAGAACATCAAAACCAATCCAACCGTAACGTTAAATGGGGGTGATGAGAATTACCTGTTACTGAACGGGTATGAGGTAGCCTATGGCAGAGGATTGAGCAGGATGGATGTAGAGAGCGGAAGGAATGTAGCGGTTATTGGAAGTGACGTGGCAAAGAAATTGTTCAATGACCGTCCAGAGCGGGCATTGGATCAGGTGATACGGGTAGGGAGCAACAAGTACAAGGTTGTTGGGGTGACGAAGGAAAAAGGTTCCAGTGCTTTTTTGCAGTTAGACAATGTGGTGTTCACGTCGTACAATAATATCCGGCGCTTGTTTTCAAATCCGAATCAGTCTTTCAGTATTGCCGTGATGGTAGACGACATGACCCAGATGGAGCAGGCGATAGGCGAGGCTGAAGGGGCTTTGCGACCGATCCGGGGATTAGCGGTTTCGGAGGAGAGTAATTTCTATGTAGACAAAAGTGATAGTATTGCGGAGACCTTCATCAAATTATTGGGAACCATCTCTGCTGCGGCCGGAGCTATTGGATTTATTACGTTGCTTGGTGCCGCGATCGGATTGATGAACATCATGCTGGTGGCCGTGTCTGAGCGAACACGGGAAGTGGGACTGATCAAGGCATTGGGAGGAACGAGAAGCAGTATTCGTCAGCAGTTTTTATATGAATCTATCCTGATCAGTCTGATGGGTGCCGTAATCGGCATTATTCTGGGCGTAGCCGTTGGCAATGGTGTGGGAGCGTTGCTGGAAACCGGTTTTCTGATCCCCTGGAAAGTGATCATCATGGGGATTCTGATCTGTTCTATTGTAGGAATTGTTGCGGGTATTTATCCGGCTATTAAGGCGAGTAAGCTGGATCCGATTGTAGCGCTACGATATGAGTGATTAGAGATTAGAGGATAGAGATTGGAGACTAGTCTCTAACCTCTATCCTCTATTTTCTCTATTCTATTTTTTCTCCATAGCATCTTTGATCCTTGCCACCAGATCTTGCAGGTGGTAGCGGCTCATGCTATCCGGATAGCCGGCAGCTGCTGTGGAGAGTTCAGCTTTAAGCTGGTTGATGTGTGCGCGGGTAACCGAGCTGACATCCGAGCGGCCGAGATCTGAAGGGGCAGCGGCTCCACCGAAGGATATGGTGAGGCCACCAGCGGGTGCCGGATTCAGAATTGACAGCATACGGTCGACGTACGCTTTTTGAAGTGTACGGCGTTCGGGACTGATCTTTCCACGGGAGGCCAGTTCGCTGAAGATTCCTTTTTTCAGATCTGCGTAGAATTCATCCACATTATAGGCTGCGGCATCGCGGGCGGCCATGGAGACCATTCCGGACAGGCGGGAGGAGGATAGCAGACTGTTCAGTGTATTAACCTGGATAGAGCTAACCTGATTGGATACAGGTGCGCTGATTTTATTCAGGATATTTTTGTCCAGCATCCAGTCGGGCGTGTTAAATACCTGTTTGTTAAGGAAGGAAACAGCGTCTTTCTGAATGGCTTTGGGAACAACTTCGTATACATCACCTGATTGTTCTACGGATTTCCAGGTTTCGTAGTAGCCACCGATGTTACGACTAACATGACCGATGTAGCGGTTGAACTGACCGGCCAGCTGGCGGTACATTTTGGCCAGGTTTTCGTAACGATCACCTTCTTCTTTGGTATATTCAGGCAGGTTGGCCATGATCCGTTTCAGGTTTTTGATTCCATATTCGGATGCTTTCATGGCATTATCGGAAAGATCTTCGCTTTGAGTGCGCGGATCGTTGAAATTTCCGTACTCATAGGAACCGAACCAGATGCGCGGGTTTTTAGCCAGGCGATCGATGTATTTTTTGCTCAGTGTCAGTTTCTGTTCTTCTTCCGTTTTGCCGGGTGCATATCCATAGCCCCATTCGATGGCCCAATTGTCATAGTCGCCGATGCGGGGGAAAAGACCTTTTCTGGAGATATTATCTTCCGGTTGTGCCACGTAATTGAAACGGGCATAGTCCATAATGGACGCTGTGTGTCCATTGGCTTCTACCCATGATTTATCGCGCAGTTTTTCAACCGGTGTTTTGCTGCTGGAGCCCATGTTGTGGCGGAGACCCAGGGTGTGTCCCACTTCATGAGAGGATACGAAGCGGATTAGTTGTCCCATCAGTTCGTCATCGAATTTCATTTTACGGGCTTCCGTGTCAACGGCGGCTGTTTGAACGAAATACCAGTCGTGCAGCAGTTCCATTACGTTATGGTACCAGCCGATATGGCTTTCGATGATCTCACCGGAGCGGGGATCGTGAGCGTTGGGTCCGTAGGCGTTCTGGATGTCAGAGGCGAAATAGCGGATCACGCTGAACCGGGCGTCTTCCAGGCTCATGGTTGGATCGTTTTCCGGCCATTCTTTGGCCATGATGGCGTTTTTGAAACCAGCTTTTTCAAAAGCTGCCTGCCAGTCGTTCACTCCCTGGATCAGGAAAGGGCGCCATTTTTTGGGTGTAGCGGGGTCTATGTAGTACACAATCGGTTTAACCGGTTCTACCAGTTCTCCGCGTTTCCATTTTTCGATGTCTTCCGCTTTGGGTTCCAGTTTCCAGCGAACGATGAAATTAGCCTGTTCCACTTTCTGCTGGTCGTCTGAATAAACGGTGTAATCGTCTGCGAAATAGCCGACGCGCGGGTCTACGAGGCGTTTAGCCGCGGGCACTTTAGGGAGCAGGAGGAACGAAGTGTTCAGCTCCATGGTAACGGCACCGGCTGTATTGGCAGCGGGAATGGATGCAGAGGGGAAGGGGGATGCGGAGGGTGCACCGAATCCGGATGAAGCGTTGAACGTTTTTACGGTCCTTACTTCTGTATTGATCGGGTAGGAGCGGATGGATTCGATATAGGAGCGGTCGGAGGCCAGGCTGCTGAGGCTGAGGCGGCGCTTTGTACCCGAGCTCAGGGAGACCGGCTGGTTATCTCCTTTGAAGAAATCCGTCATATCCAGTACCACGCCGGAGGAATCTTTGGAAAAAGCTTTGATGTCGAATGCAGCGGCGATTGGATCTACAGATGAATTGCGTACGGCTTTGTAGATCGGCTGGGTGGAATCGTTGGCCGTGGCGATGAGGGTAACTACCCGCAGGAAGACCTTATTATCCGGTCCTTTTTCGAACTGCAGTACCTGCTGGTTAGCCTGTTCGCCTCCATATACACCGGCACCGGCGGCGATTTTGGAGAAGCGCGTGATGGCCATGATGTCGCGGTTCATAACCGAATCAGCGATCTCGAAGTAGTATTTATCATCCACCTTATGAACGGTGAAGAGCCCTTTTGATGATTTGGCTTTTTCGGTGATCACCTCTTTGTAGGGTTTAGGACCGTTGGAGGAGGCACCACGGCCGGCACCCGGCATGGCTGGTCCGTTGGCGCCGGGGGCAGCCTGCGGAGGAGCCGGTGATTGCGGGGCAGGGGCTGGAGGGGTTTGCGGCCGGCGCTGTGCCAGGGACGGCGCGCAGAGGGCCACTGTGACAGACAGCAGGGCCATACGTTTCAGGAACCAAGTACGTTGCATGTTTTTGATTGACTGTTTAGATAGTGATAAACTGGTTGCAGATACAGATGCCGGAAAGGAGGTATTTCTTTCGATTCCGGTGGTCTAATATCTGGGCAACAAAGCAAGGTAAAAAGATGTGGTAACAAAAAGATCATTTGTATCATCTTTATTACCGGCGGGCATTGTTGAGGCTGGGCGGGGCTGTGGGGGCTCCTGATGCGATTTTCAGGATGTTTTTTTTGTCTGAAAACTTCCTATATTGTGAGCCCTTAAAAGAATTTTTGTCGAAACAGTTATTCTGCAAAAGTTTTTTAAGTAGAATTGTACCACAAAACTCACCAAAAACGAACATTTAAACATTCAAAAACGAAAAGTCATGGCTGAAACAAAACCAACTGCAAGCGCGAAGTCGAATGCACCTGTGCAACCCAAGAAGAGCAGTAATCTTATTTCCATCCTGGCCCCTGTACTCTGTATCATTGGTGGCTATTTGATCTGGAGGTTTATCCTCGGAGCCGATTCAGGTTTTGCCAAGCCGGATCTGGAAGGTGGTTTCTGGCCTGCACACAAAGGTCCTAAGGGAGCATGGTATCGTATGTATGAGGGAGGTATCATTGTTCCGTTGCTGATCGGATGTTTACTGATGGTAATCACGTTCTCTATTGAGCGTTTCCTGACCATTGCCAAGGCACAGGGCAGCGGAAATATTTCTGATTTTGTTCGCCGGGTGCAGTTCCACCTCGCCAACAAGAATGTAGATGCAGCACTGGCAGAGTGCGACAAGCAAAAAGGTAGTGTAGGTAATGTAATGAAGGCTGGTCTCCGCAAGTACAAGGAAATGCTGGAGAACAGTGAATATTCTACAGACCAGAAGGTTCTGGCTATCCAGAAAGAAGTGGAAGAAGCTACTGCACTGGAACTGCCTATGTTGCAGAAGAACCTGGTGTTCCTGTCGACGCTGGTATCTCTTGGTACACTGGTGGCCCTGCTGGGTACGGTAATGGGTATGATCAAATCGTTCTCTTCACTGGGTGAAGAAGGTGGTGCCGGTGCAGCCAGCCAGCTGGCGGTAGGTATCTCCGAGGCCCTGTACAACACGGCGCTGGGTATCGGTACATCTGCTGCGGCACTGGTTATGTACAACATCTTTACCACCAAGATTGACGCGATCACCTATGGTATTGATGAGTCTGGTTTCACCCTGACCCAGAGCTTTGCTTCCCTGCATAAATAAAAATGCCTGGCATTTGTGGAAAGATGCTGTTAAGGCATCTCAGTAATAACATCATTAAAAGAAGAATACATGCCAAGTGTTAAAATACCGAAGAAATCGACGGACAACGACATGACTCCTTTTGTGGACGTGGCGTTCCTGATTCTGTCGTTCTTCATGCTGGCTACGAAGTTCAAGCCGGAGGAAGTGGTGGAGGTACAGACGCCGAGTTCGGTTTCTGCCGATGCGGTTCCGGAGAAGGATGTGTTTACGGTTGCGGTTGACAAGGATGGAAGGGCGTTTGTTTCTATGGACAATCCTGAATTCCGTCAGATGCTGATTGAGAACCTGAACAAGACCCGCGAATTGGGCCTTACACCCGCTGAGATGAAAAATTTCATCAATGCGCCAAGCGTAGGGGTACCATTTTCCCAACTCAAAGGATTGCTTTCCCGTTCACCGGAAGATATGAAAAAGGTGAAGCAGGATGGCGTACCTGTTGCGGATTCCACCGGCGGAGAGTTGTATTTCTGGGTACGCGATGCGTTATCGGTGTATTCAGGACGTAAGCTGAATCTGCTGATCAAGGCCGATAACAACACGAAGTATCCTGCGTTCAAGAACATTCTGGCGGCGTTCAAGAAGAACGACCAGAACAAGTTCCTCCTGATCACGGCTCCGGAAGATGCTCCGGTTGGTACACCGTTGTTTGAGACACGTGCCAAGCAGGTTAGCGGCGCACCAGCGAAACCAGCGGAATAGCGAACAGAAACATTAACGAATCAAATAGTTTTCAAATGGCAAGTTTAGATACCGGAGACAGCGGCGGTGGCCACAAAAAAGGCCCCGGCGTAAAGAAAGCGAAAAGGATGTCGACCCGGGTGGACATGACGCCGATGGTGGACCTGGGCTTCCTGCTGATCACGTTCTTCATTTTTACCACTACCGTGGCGCAGCCAACAGCTATGAAGCTGTTCCTTCCAAAGGACGTGGATAAACCTGAAGAGCAGAATAAAGTAAAGGAATCAGGCGCCTTCACGATCATGCTGGGTAAGGCAGATCAGATCTATTATTACGAAGGTCTGGATCCAACCAAGATTCAGGCGACCTCCTTCAAGGGAATTCGTGAGCAGATCCTGACGAAGAAAAAAACAACTCCCGTTGATGATCTGGTAATGATCATCAAGCCTACGGCTGACGCTACGTATAAGAATACAGTAGATATTCTGGATGAAATGACCATTGCCGAGATCAAGCGTTATGCGATGGTAGATATCAGTCCACAGGAATATGAGCTGGTAAAGGTAACAGAAGCCGCCAACGGAATTAAATAATTGAGTAAAGGCAAAACAATGGATGTAAACAAGATTTTAAGTGCGGATCTCCTGGATCTGGTCTTTGAAGGCCGGAACAAGGAATACGGTGCGTATGAACTTCGCAAGAAGTACAATTCGCGCCTCACGACTGCCATCGTGATCACGGTATCCCTTGCGCTGCTGCTCTTATTGACCTCCTTCCTGCTGGATGAGTTCAAACAGCGCAACAAGGGAGTGGTAGAAGTTCAGGAAGTGAAGCTGGAAGAGATTCAGCAGGAGGAACAGAAAAACGAGCCTCCGCCTCCGCCTCCACCGAAACCACCAGAGCCTCCGAAAGTGGAGATGGCTAAATTCACTCCTCCCAAAGTTGTGAAGGATGAAGAAGTCAAAGAAGACGAGAAGCCACCGGAAGTGGAGAAACTGGAAGATACTAAGATCGGTACCCAAAACCAGGAAGGTATAAAGGATGAAGGTATTGTTGCTCCGCCGGTTGACGACGGAGTAGTAGAGGCCCCTAAGGTGGAAGACGAAGACAAGGTGTTCCAGAAGGTGGAGATCGATGCCGAATTTCCCGGAGGAAACCAGGCCTGGTTCCGCTATGTGAGCCGTGAAATCGAGCGTAACATGGATGAACTTCAGGATGATGGTAAATCCGGTACCGTGGTGGTGCTTTTCATTGTGGACAAAGAGGGCGGTGTATCTGAGGTACGCGCACTCGGTTGCAGTGAAGCCGGTGTTCCGAACTGTCTGGGTCCGGCTACCAAGCTGGCGCAGGTAGCGGTTGCCGCCATCAAGAAAGGACCAAAATGGAAGCCTGCTGTACAAAACGGACGGAACGTAAAAGCGTATCGCCGTCAGCCGGTAACCTTCCGACTTGAAGAAGAGTAGTACTATCTTAAACGGATACATTTTCAAAACCGCCACAGAATTGTGGCGGTTTTTTTTTATGGAAACCGGGCGTTGTTGTATCTAAACTGTAAATGGCAGTTTATGAATACGCACAACATCCCGCAGAAAGATTATCTCGACATTCTGTTCGAGCATCGCAACAAGGACTATGGAGCCTATGCCCTGCGAAGAGCCTATGACCGGCGGATGACCATTGCCGTAGGCATTACGTTCGGCCTCGGGTTACTGGTAGCACTCAGTTCATTTGCCTTTAGAGAAACCACTACTAACCCCGGAGTTGAGTATCACTGGGTGGAATTACCGGAAGATATCATCCTGCCGGAAAAAGAAAAACCGGTGGAGGCAGAAAAGCCAAAGCAGGAAGTCCGCCAGCAGGTGAAGACGGAAGATTTCACTACGATCCGTATCGAAAAGGATGATCAGGTGAAGGCAACCGATCTGCCACCGGTGATGGATTCGCTCACTACGGCTGTCATCGGCACAGAAAAAAAACAGGGTGAGGCCGACAGCGGCTTTGTACATACTACTACCCAAACGGGTGATGGTTCAGGAATGGGTCCGGAAGGGGAGAAAGAACCGGAGATCTTTATTAAAGCGGAGATCGATGCGGAATTTCCCGGTGGTACATCTGCCTGGTTCCGGTATATGAGCAGGGCCATCGAACGAAATATGGATGACCTGCAGGAAGACGGGCGTTCCGGAACGGTGGTGGTGCTTTTTGTGGTGGATAAGGAAGGACGCGTATCTGATGTGCGGGCGCTGGGATGTGGGGAGACGCGGGTGAGCAATTGCCTGGGCCCGGATTCGGAACTGGCGA
The DNA here is from genome assembly GCA_947463665.1 of Sphingobacteriales bacterium. GTDB lineage: Bacteria > Bacteroidota > Bacteroidia > Chitinophagales > Chitinophagaceae > Pollutibacter. The sequence continues at coordinate 130 of CANHUD010000050.1, read as the reverse complement.
AAGTAGCGGTGGAGGCCGTTCGGAAAGGACCGGATTGGAAACCGGCCATGCAGAACGGTAGGTACGTAAAAGCGTATCGGCGGCAGCCGGTAACGTTCCGACTGGAAGCGGAGTGATGATTTTGACAAAC
>CANHUD010000049.1 GCA_947463665.1 Sphingobacteriales bacterium | reverse complement strand
AGAAAAAGAAGGCGCGTTGCTGGTAGGCAGTCCGCAGCAGGTAGTTGATAAGATCCTGTACCAGTATGAATTGTTTGGGCATACCCGTTTTCTGGCGCAGATGACCATTGGCGCGCTTCCGCATAAACAGGCGATGCGTTCCATTGAACTGCTGGCAACGAAGGTAGCTCCTGAAGTACGGAAACATACGGGTGTTTCTTTATTGGATGTAGTATCTTGATAAGAGAAAAAAAATGCAAAAAAGCCAGGATGAACGTATCGCAAATATGACTTTTGCTTCTGTGTTTCCGCATTATGTGAATAAGGTAGAGAAGAAAGGGCGTACGCAGGAAGAGTTAATTCAGGTGATCAGCTGGCTTACCGGATATTCGGATGTTCAACTTCAGGAAGCCGTTTTACAAAGATGGACCTTTGCTGAATTTTTTGAAAGGGCAACCCTGCATCCGAATGCAGCGCTTATAACGGGTATGATTTGCGGGTACAGAGTGGAAGATATTGAAAATGAACTAACTCGTAAGGTTAGGTATTTGGATAAACTGGTTGATGAGTTGGCTAAAGGAAAAGACATTAAAAAGATTTTAAGATCCAAATAATTTTTTGAGGTAAAATGCGGCAGTAATTATGAGTAAACTCTAAAAATACCCACATGTAGGTATAGGTAGTCTTTAGAATTTCATGGAGATTCGTTGATGATAGGGTGAAGTCAGATATTAACTATTCATTGACTGCCCGTGTATATGTTTTTGACGTTAGATCATTCAACATCAATTCTTTCACATGAAAATTCTGGGCGTTTTTTTTACGCTTTTCTGTTGTGTACAGGTATATGGACAGTCTGCCGGTTATTCTATTCTTACCACCATCGAAGCAAAAGCAGATAAGATTGATGAGAACGATAAGAAAGTTGTGATTTTAAACCGGAGGCATTTGCAAAGTTATACAGACGAGGCAATTGTACTGGATTCTCTCAAAAAAGCATATGCCATTCAGGAAGACGAGAACGACCGGATATTAAATGAGTTAATGAATGGTCGTTTCTGTAACGGATGTAGCAGAACCGCTACGCAGTTGCGAAATTCTGGTGTATCAGATGTAGCACTTCATTTCAGGCAGAATGGAGGAACCCGACCACCCAGACAGGATGAGATCGATGCAAAGAAAGCAGAACTTCAACGAAAACTTGATGCTATTCAAGACCAGTTGGATAAATTCAAAACGGGTGAAAACAGATTTTCTCAGTTGAGGGATGCACTGGATAAACAAATGAACAGCTTAAAAGGATCTTCCGATAATCTCAGAGCGGAAATCCAGACATTGAGTGACCGCTATAAAGATGCGGTAGTTAAAGAAGGAAAGAATCTGGCGGCTACATACGTCAATGAATTGATGCACATTCTGGCAAAAAAACATTACACGGAAAATAGGATTGATATTGCCATTGTAAAATTAAATGATTTGGCAAATGAGGAAATTAAGGCTATTGAGCAATCGAATACTAAAGTTCAGAATCAGGTAGAAGATGAAAAAAAGAAACTCAACAGTGAGATTTCTCTGATTAAGGATAGGCTTATTCAATTACAGGCTGCTTTCAAAACACGAGTTGACGAGTTGAATGCAGAATTGCGTACACTTGACAGAGAGCTAAGTTCATTGAAGCAACAACTCCGGTTAACATCCTCTGCTAAAACGGATGAAATAAAAGTGCTGGAGACCCAGATTCAGCAGTCTGAATCCAAGATTGCTACCATAAGATCTCAAATTACCAGTCTGAATACGGAATATGAAAAACAACGAATCGATGGAGAAACGAAAGTGAAGAAATTGTCTGATGATGTTTGGAATCTTACGGTTAATCTTTCTAAGCGCCAGCAGGATGCCATAGAGCAGGTTAAAACTGCGTTTGGTGTAAAAAAGAAAATTTTAAATGATATCAAAACAGCCCGTTCCACCAATTTGCAGGATGTGGGTGCTCAACTGATTGCAAGAAAATCAGCTGTTAGGACCAAATTCATGGAATATGCCCGAATTGTTGATGGGGAAAGAGTCCGACTAATAAATGCCTGCCAGAAAGCCGGAGCCAGTTGTTATGGATACGACACACACAACATGGTTGTCATGAACTGGAACATTGCAGAAGGTTGTATAGGTGAAATCGATGCCCATAAAAATTCCAATGATCCGATGTACGGTTGTACGGAAGAATACTCCGTGTACAAGCGAGAATACAATTCATTTATGAGTGGTATTTCTGATTCCGATTTGGATGCATTGAAGAGAAAAAGCGGTAAGACACAGTTTGACATGATATTGCGTAAAATAAACTGATCAAAAACCTATTATGAGATATTTATTAATTGTTCTGTTGCAGTTTCTGACTGTTACGGTATTTTCTCAGTCAAAGGAGTTTATAGCACTGGAAAATAAAATTCAGCAGTTTATTCAAAGTTCTCAATGGGACGAAGTACTGCTGGCTTCAACGGATTTGATTTCTGAAGATCATTTGCGTGGGGAAGGATATTATTATACAGCACTTGCTTTTGCAAAATTGGACAATATTTCGAAGGCAAAAGAATATCTGACTGACGCTGAAAAATTGGGAGATGCTGCGTTAAAACAAAAAATTGCAGTACTAAAAGACCTTGTGGATAAACAGTCGACGATCAAGACAGAGACGACTAAAATTAACAGTTCTGGCAGTCAAAAGACAGCAGATGATTACAGGAAGCTCTGGCAGCTGGATAAATCAAACCTTGAAAATGCACTCATAGCGGTTGATAAGTATATAGAGAAGGAAGATTTTGTAGAGGCATTAGCCATTCTGAATGATCCAACCATAGTTAAAGAGGAGGATGCGCAAAAATTGATAGAGCTAATCAACAAAAAGCCCAAAATGGTCCGACTTAATGGGTTTAATGCTGCAATAAAAGCGGCAGATCAGTATTTTTCAGGCGGTAATTTCCAAATGGCTATTTCTAAATATACAGATGCCCTTGGTTTTTTCTCGGGTGATAAAAATGCATCAGACGGGTTAGCCAGATCCAGGGATGAGTATGCCTGGCAGCAGGCTCAGAAAGCTCCTATCGGTACAGTAGACACGTATCAGAAATATATCAGTAACTATCCATTGGGCAAATACAGGGCAAGAGCAGACCAGATCATACAATCTACGTATTTGTCGCGAGCCCGTGATTATGCGAATGCGAATCAATTTGAAACCGCTGTTGATTTTTACAAGAAATATCAGTCGGCTTATCCCAGAGGGCCTGAAATTAGTGTTGTAAACCGAGAATTATGTGACCTCTATTTCAAAGAAGGTCAAAAATATGAAACTAAAAAAACGGTTAGTGAGATCAATACAGGCATTGAACTTTTTAAAAATGCATTGTCCTGTGGAAACAGAAATTCTTTATCAGGTAAAATCAAAACACTGCAATCGAAAAGTAAGCGTTGGAGCAGACCAGATCATACATTTCTTGGATGGACCGCTGATCAGGATAATCTTATTGGGTTATCCATAGGAAATATCAACACCAGAAAGTTAGGGGTTTATATTGCAATTCGGACAGGACAGGATATTTTTAAAGAACTTGCTACCTGGTCAACGAATAACAGCAATAGTTTGGAAGAATCTAGCAACAAGAAGAAGACGTTCAACAATCAGCTATACAATCAGCAGGTTTTTGCTACTCTTGGTGTGTCGAAAAAAATAGTACATCCAATCTGGTTATATGCAGGTGCTGGTGTTGTTTATCAGCAACAGTTAAGGGAATTTAAAGATTCTAATGGAAATATCGAATATGTAAGGAATAAAGATGCCATGTCTTTGAGCGTAAATCCGGAAGTGGGTGTCAGAGTGAAATTAGGAATACTGGTATTGTCATATGGAATAAACAAGCCTTTAATAGAAACCTTCACTCAGCCATATATGCAACATTTCGGAGCAGCTTTTTCGTTGTAAAAGAGTTTTCGGAAAATGTTCGGAATTGTTGTTATTGCAGCGGAGAGAGCCGGATTCGGACCATAGGTACTGTTGCCCGAACAACGTTTTTTGAGATCGTCCCATTCAACCACTCTGGCATCTCTCCATTTTTGGGTTTGTAAATTTAAATAGAGTGCCCTGATTTAGGAAGCCTACAATCGATTGTATAAAATATCAGGTAAGATCTTCAATAACCATCCAATAAGCCTCCATCTACGGGTGATATACACTACCGATCGTTTGGCTTTCAGGCCGGCAATGATCTGATTACTGGCTTTTTCTACGGATGCCATCCAGAAAATTCCTTCTCCTTTTGCCATGTCTGTGTCTACAAATCCCGGTCTTACTTCCGTTATATGGATGGGGACTCTGGCATGTCCGGCTTTCTGACGCAATCCCTGGAGATAATTGATCTGAAAGGCTTTACTGGCATTATATGCCGGTCCGCCCCGGCTTCCTCTTAATCCGGCAATAGATGTAATGGCTGCCAGATGTCCATATCCCTGCTTTTCAAAATAACCATAGGCCCAGGTGACTACTGCTGTAAAGCCGCTAACATTTGTGGAGATAGTCCTCATTTCAATGGTCAGATCAAGCGCAGTATTAAGGTCTCCTGTTCCAGCGGAAAGAATGATCAGATCCAGATGGTCCATGCTTGCAGCTAATGCTTCCAACTGGCCCGGCAGATTGTCTGTCCGGCAGATATCCATCTCTACAATTTGTATCCGGGAAGACGACTGTGCCAGTTGCTCTAACTTTTCCAGCCGTCGGCCGGTTACTACAACCATACATCCCTGAGCGGCATATGCCTCTGCCAGCTTCCTACCGATTCCGGAACTACCTCCTATGATCAGCACATTCTTCATACGCTAAACTACCTATTTTTCTGAATACAACTTTAGGTTTTCAGCTATGCCAATCGGTTGTATTCAGGGTGCGTTTACCCGGTCAAATCCTCGCATCTTTGCAATCATGCTTTCGAGTGCTCAATTTTTCAAGGATCGATCCCTCCTCATCGCCACCAAACATGGCAAAGAGCTGGTAATCGCTCCTTTGCTGGAAGCAGCTTTCTCCTTGCGTTGCCACACACCAACCGATTACGATACAGATCTGCTGGGTACATTCACCGGTGAAGTAGAACGGGAAAAAGATCCTCTTTCCACTGTACGGGAAAAAGCCAAACGGGCAGCAGAAGAGTATAAGGCCGATCTGGTACTGGCCAGCGAGGGGTCGTTCGGTCCGCATCCCTCCATTTTTTTTGTTCAGGCCGATGAAGAATGGCTACTACTCTACGATGCACGTCATCACCATGAGATCATCGTGCGGGAAATCAGTACCCACACCAACTTTAACGGACAATCCATTACTTCAGCAGCTGAGCTGGAATCCTGCGCTGCTAAAGCCGGTTTTCCCGATCACCGGCTCATCATTCGGAATGCAGCGGGTTCACTCGCTTACATACAAAAGGGAATAGGGGATTGGGGGGCGTTAACAAACGCCTACAAAGATTGTCTGTTGAAATACGGAACCGTTTATGTTGAAACCGATATGCGGGCCATGTACAACCCATCCCGGTTGGAGGTAATACGTTCGGTTACGGAAAAGCTGATCGAGAAGATGAAGTCATGCTGTCCGGCCTGTCAGATACCAGGCTATGGAATTGTAGAGGCTCTTCCAGGCTTGCTCTGCTCCTTGTGTGCGAGTCCTACCCGTTCCACCCGTGCATACGTATATGGATGTACTTCCTGTGGACACAGAAATGAAGCACCCTTTCCGCATGGAAAAACCGCGGAAGATCCCATGTACTGCGACCAATGTAATCCATAAATAGAATTCATGTCTACACTGCTCATCAAACAGGCACAGATCGTTAATGAAGGAAGAATAACCGTTTCGGATATATTGATACGGAATCAGCGGATTGAAAAAATTCAGTCGTCCATTGAAGCCCCTAATGCCATTGAAATAGCGGCTGATGGATTGATTCTGCTACCCGGGATGATCGATGATCAGGTGCATTTCCGGGAGCCCGGACTAACCCATAAGGCTACTATCTATTCTGAATCCAGAGCTGCAGCAGCGGGAGGGATTACCTCTTTCATGGATATGCCCAATACGATTCCCAATACACTTACCCGTGATTTACTGGAAGAGAAGTATGCTATAGCGTCAAAGGATTCTCTCGTCAATTATTCTTTTTTTATGGGAATCAACCAGGAGAATCTGGATGAGGCCCTTCGGGTTGATCCGGAATGGGTTTGCGGCATTACGGATGACGGGCTTTATTTTAATTCGGATAAAGGAATTCTGGCCAACTATCCTGATTATCTGGAAAAGGTTTTTGCCCGATGTGAAACCCTGATCGCCTTGCATTGTGAGGACGATGAGATCATCCACCGCAATTTCAGCAGGTATCAACAGGAATATGGCGATAACATTCCTATGGAAAAGCATCCGCTGATCCGTTCCGAAGAGGCCTGTGTAGCGGCCACCAAAAGAGTGCTGGAGATCGCCCGGAAACACAGGAACCGATTGCACATCTACCATGTTTCCACGGCTGCCGAAGCCCAACTTTTTGAAAACAGTCTGCCACCGCGGGAAAAACGCATCACGGCTGAAGCATGTGTACACCATCTCTGGTTTTCAGATGAGGACTACGCCAGATTGGGCGCCAGGCTCAAGTGGAATCCTGCTGTAAAATCAGCAGCAGATCGGGCCGGGTTGCAGGAGGCATTGAGAGAGGGGCGGATCGATATCATCGCAACGGATCATGCGCCTCATACTCTTACTGAAAAGGAGGGTACATACAAACAGGCTATGTCGGGTGGTCCTTTGGTACAGCAGGCCTTACCGGCTGCTATTGAATTATACCGGAAGGGAGTGTTCTCATTAGAAGACATCGCTTCTTACACGGCACATAAGGTTGCTGATATCTATCGTATTAAGGAAAGAGGATATATCCGTGAAGGTTATTATGCAGATCTGGTGTTGGTGGATATGAATACCTCCTGGATGGTAACATCGAAAAATATGCTCAGCAAATGCGGCTGGTCACCTTTTGAAGGAACGCGATTCAATAGTACCATTGAATGTACCATAGTAAATGGACAAATCGTTTATGAAGCTGGCCGGTTTCGGGGTGGTTCAACCGGAATGCGCCTCCAGTTTGATGCAGTGCGCTAAGATGGTTCCGGTAAATAGAAATAGAATCGCGTGAATTGATCATTTGATTCCAGTTTCAGTTTGCTTCCATGGTTTAGAAGGAACTCAGCACAAAGCTGTAAGCCAATACCTGTATGCAGCTGGTTGATTTCGTTTCGGAAGAGTTCCGCCTGCTGCATCAGCTGTTCGAATGCTTCGACTGTCAGCGTTTGCCCCTCATTTTCCACGAACACACAAAAACGATTATGGATCTTCATCTGACCGATTCGGACAACCGAACCTCTGGCTGCGTTTTGTCCGGCATTATAGAGTAAATTCCGAAGGATGGTTTCCAGTTGAAAGGCATCCGCATGTACCCTTGTTTTCTCCACTGCAAGTTGTAGCGTCATGTCTTTTTGAGTGAATAAGAGCCGCACAAACGGAGTGGTATCTTCAATGATATGTGAAAGATCCAGCGGGCTTATCTGTGTTCGGATGTTCTTTTGTTGTTGCTTAGACCATAGGAGTAGGTTTTCCAGTAATCCGGAGATCTCTCCCAGGGAATGTTTGACATCGTTTAATTTTCGTTGCGACTGCTCAACGGTCAGCAGGTTGCCGGTTAGCAGATCCAGTATAGCCTGGAGATTGACCAGCGGCATCTTCAGATCATGCGTGATTAGGCTGATCATCCGGTTTTTTACAGCATTGCTTTCCTGTAACAGTTGATTACTTATGAGTAGTGACTTCGTTCTTTCTTCTACCTGGTACTCCAGTTCTTTTCGTCGTTCATCCATGCTTTTGAGCAGCATTTCTTTCCATTGGTCTTTCTCATTGGTGAGTTTTATATGCCGGATGGCAACAGCATAGGTGAGTACCAGCAGATCCACAAGGGCGGTTGACAAAGGTAGAAGTGCCATGGTGATCCAATGGAAAGGGATTTTACTGGCGATGGATAATGAATAGATGATCATGCCAAATCCTGCAATCAGCCAGCCGATTAACAGGGCTATGGCTGCTTTATGACCATCACGGGCCGGGAATGAAGCATTCAGGCTGATTATGAATGGAGTGAGAATACCGCTTATAACCAGAAGTACACCACTGATCTGTCGGTACCCAATGGCATTGCATAGAATGATCAGGATCAGATATCCGATATAGACATTCAAAACCGGCTCCATCCATTTCCTGTTTGGATAGGGTTTCAGAAAATCTCTTGAAAAAAGTACTGCCGCCAGGTTAGCCGTTGCACCTAAGCAATAGGCATACTCTGTCAGCAATTCAATGGAGGTTACCGGAAGTAGGACGGAATAACCTCTCAGATAGAAAAATGAATAGAAGACAATTGTTGTGTTGTAAAAAACAAAATAAAGATGATTTCTTTCTTTCGTCCACAAAAAATAGAGCAGATTGAAGAAGATCAACATGATGGCAGCTCCCAGCATCAGGGTTTCGGTCAGATGTTTACGTTGCACAAAGGATAGGAGCCCTTCATTTGTAGTGAGAATGAACGGAAGAACAACACTGTTTCTGCTGATAAGCCGGATGTAAATTGGATTGCCTTTCGGGTCCGGAATCCTGAAAACATGTGCTCGGGATGTTTTGGTAGCTACTGAATAAGGAGGTTTTTTACTAAGTTCTTTCCAATTCCCTTTTTCACGATAGAATAGTGAAATGGAATCAATGTTAAAATTGTCTATGATGAAGTTTACACTATCGCCCTGGTTAAATAAATAATTTATTCGTGCGTAAATGTATTTTCTTTCTCCGCCAAAATGTACAATATCATTTTTACCTTTTGTAAAAGCTATGCTATCTGTTAAGAAGGGATTTTCGGGACTGAGCCGAAGCGCATTTACCGACCATTCTGTTCGTTTACCGGCTTCGAGCAATTCAAATTGCCGGATATTGATCTCCTGCTGTGCTTTTGCAGTACTTATAAGTAAGATACCCCATATTATATTCAGTAGTTCTTTCATGATAGTAACAACGCCATGAGTTCCGTTTTAGAATTCACATCCAGTTTAAGATAAATACTTTTCAAATGAAAATTTACAGTTCCGGTGCTGATATTCAAATGCGATGCAATCGTTTTGTAATCATGCCCCTGTAATACTTCCCGGGTTATGTCTTTTTCGCGTTGCGTAAGCAGATCCAATAATACATCCGTTTTGGATCGTTGGGGCAGGATATCTTTTAGCGAATGAAATACTCTTTTACTAACAGCAACACGTTCATTTTGTAAAACCTCCAGAACCTGGTGATAGATTTCAGACAGTGGTTCTGTTTTAAGCAGATATCCGTCAGCTCCGTTTTCAATAGCCTGACGAATATGCTCGTTGTCATCGTTTATAGTTAGTATGATAACCGGTATGCCCGTTGGCAATCCTTTTTTTATATGGGGTAGACCCTCGATCCCCGATTTTCCGGGTAACTGTACATCCAGTAATACCAGATCCGTAGATTCCCGATGCTGAAGATTCAGAAACTCTTCTACAGATCCGGCAGTGCGTGTTACAGTGATTCTCTCCTCCCTTTCCAGATAAAGCTGAAGGCTTTCCAGAAAGTTTCTATTGTCTTCAATGATGGAAACTCTGAATGCCATTAGTACAAATGTATTTTCTTTATTATTTATATTGCCCCTAAAATTAGAGGGAATTGCATATAGATTAATCTCCATTTTTGCTAAGTACTCAAACGTGCTATCCCAAAAGGTTCAGTAGCTATAGGTTCACATATGCAGCAGGCTAAACAGATTCAATTCTTTGATGTCTGGTTCACTCATTGCCTGCTGCTTTTTTTTGTTCAATTTTAACGGTTATTGGGTAGATTTGAACCTGATTATCAATATGTACCGTAGTTTTCTTACCAGTTTATTTTCGATAATATTCTTTGCAACAAATGCTCAGACAGGCCATCATGTGATCCTCATCAGTATAGATGGATTACGGCCGGATTTTTACCGGGATGCCCGCTGGCCGGCACCCGCACTCCGTCGATTGGTTAAGCAAGGCACTTCTGCAGAGGGGGTTCGTACGATTTTTCCCAGTCTTACCTATCCATCCCATACTTCTATCATAACAGGTGCAAATCCTTCCCGGCATGGGATTTTTTACAATCAACCGTTTGAACCACAGGGAGTTACAGGTAAATGGTACTGGGAATCGTCTTACATAAAAGTTCCCACACTTTTTGAGGCAGTTCAGAAGAAAGGTCTGACATCTGCCGCCTTTTACTGGCCTGTATCTGTGGGTGCGCCCATTGATTACAATGTTCCGGTGATCTGGCCTGTGGGTCCAGGCAGTGATAAGGCATTGATTCAGAGGCAGTATACTAAACCGTCAGGGCTCTGGGAAGAACTGGAGCGGGAAGCAACCGGTACGTTGAACCGCCGGATGCTCAACAGTGACTTTGCATCAGGTGATGAAAACGGAAGCCGTATTATCGCCCATATTATTCGGACCTATAAGCCGGCATTCGTAGCATTTCATATACTTGCGGTAGATCATGCCCAGCACGATCATGGTCGGAATCATGAAAAAGTGGAGCAGGCAGTGGCTATCGCCGATCATGCTGTCAACAATGTACTGGAGGCTATTGAGCAGGCCGGAATAAAACAACATACTACCGTAATCATTACCGGAGATCATGGATTTGTAGATACCCATTCATCGCTGTCACCGAATATCTGGCTCCATGAACTTGGCTTTTTCCCCAAAGATTCAACGTCTGACAACTGGAAGGCACAGTTTCATCCGGGAGGAGGATCTGCTTTTTTGTTTCTGAAAGACAGGGACGATATGCAGACATTTCAATCCGTTCGTGCCAAATTACGCCAGCTACCGGATGTGTACAGGAAATTGTTCCGGGTGGTAGAACGTGCCGAGCTGGATAGTATCGGTGCTGATCCTACCGCTGCGCTGGCATTGGCCCCGATAGAAGGAGTGACCTTTGCGCGGCACCATACCGGAGAGGTATTGCGCAGGAATCCCGGTGGAGCACACGGCTATTACCCGGATATTCCGAATATTCGTACCGGTTTCATTGCAGTTGGCCCGGGTATTCGTAAAAATGCCGTGATCCCTGAAATAAGCATCACAGATATAGCCCCGTTAATTGCCCAACTTCTGGGCCTATCTTTTACCGCACCCGATGGAAGGCTTCCCGAAAATATCCTCCTGCCAGCTGGCGGAAGAGATTGATTTTCTTCCTATCTTTTTTGGGATTATGACAAAATCAGCGGAACAGTTTTTTACCGATGGATGTGGCCGGTGCGCCCTCATGAGCACGCCTCAATGCAAAGTGCAACGCTGGAAAGATGAACTGGCGATTCTACGGCAAATCGTATGCTCTACTGAATTGAAAGAAGATTCCAAATGGGGCATGCCCTGCTACACGATCAATAATGGAAATGTGGCGATGATTGCCGCGTTCAATGATTATTGTTCCCTTAGTTTTTTTAAAGGAGTGTTGCTGAACGATGAACAGGGCCTGCTTTTGAAAGCCGGTGAAAATAGCCAGTCGGCCCGACTGATTAAATTCACCTCACTTCAGGAAATTGAAGCCAGGGCTGACCAGATCCGCCTTCTGCTGGAACAGGCTATTGCCCTTGAAAAAGCCGGACGGAAAGTGCCAAAGCCGGTGAATGCGGAATT
>CANHUD010000048.1 GCA_947463665.1 Sphingobacteriales bacterium | reverse complement strand
GGTTCCGCGAACCGTGACTACGAAATCGTAGTGAACGATGGAACACATCCTTCTGTTTCCATCACCTTCAATACAGATGGTGCAAAGGATAAGAAAGATGTAGGAACACTCTCAATCAATGATATCCCGTCTAAGAAACCCTTTGCCAAACAACAGTTCATCGTATACTTTAATTTCGATAAGAGCAATGTGCGTGCCGAATATCAGGAAGTACTGAAGAAGGTAGCAGCCGTAATGGCTGAAAACCCTGATGTGGCCTGTATTCTCTCCGGTCATACCGATCAGTTTGGACCGAGTGCCTACAACATGACGCTCTCCGCCATGCGTGCCGAATCTGTTAAGAAATATCTTGAAGATCTGGGTGTAAACATTACCAATGTTGAGGCCAGAAGCTTTGGTGAAAATCAACTGATCCAGCGCATCAACAACAAGAAAAAAGCCGAAATCAACCGCCGTGTTGAAATCGTTCTCCAGGAAAAATAGTAGATAGTTCAAGTCAAAAGAAAAAGAGACTGTCCCTGCGGCAGTCTCTTTTCTTTTTATATTGTTACCTGAAATTGTAGCGTCAATTGATTTTTTCGTTTTTCCCTTTTAATCCTGGTATCCACGAGGGAAAAAACAGGACGGTTCTGCAAATCCAGTGTAAGTTTCGACTTTTGTCCGTTCAACAGAATGTTCAATCCGGAATGATACATGGCAGAACGCATCCCTCTCAGCCGCTCAAATGATGAAAAAGTAGCCATTACATAGGGCAATAACCGCGTTACCTGTTTTGGATCCCGCTGCGGAAGCAAAAGCCCGAACTGCGTATGTATCGAATGTCCGGTACCCATCATCGGAAAAGAATTCCCGTGTAATGGACCATGACCGGTCAGTCCATTTGCCGATGTCAGTCGGCTGGAAGTGGCGGGATTCATAATACCCACAAACCGCAGATAATCCTGACCATAATTGGTATTGAAATACCCGGCATAGGCAGTAAGGACTGCTTTTTTCCATCTGCTTACAGGAAGATCCAAAAAACTCTCTATCGCCCAGTGTCTCATAGCCGGGTAAAGGGTATCTCCTGTTTTGTCTAACCGCCACATGGCACGCGGCTGTGTGATAAATCCTGCGGAAATGTTGAAAATCTTCCTTGTTCCCATGTATGTTCCCTGCATAAATGGGAGTGTATGACTTTCATGATCCCAGAACTGATAGATAAACAATCCCTGCGTCATAAATGTGTGTGCCCCGGGATAAAACTGGCTTGCTGTAGATAATGCCGGTGTAGGTTGTCCGTTGGACGTTATCACAAACGGATCACTCAAGATCAGTCGATAATCTACCTTTCCAATCTGACCTCTCGCAAAAATGCTGAGATTTCTGGAAAACTGATCGGTTTGATCCACTATTGTTTGCGCAAAAACAGGTATGTCCATGCTCAAAGAATTGTTCACACTGGGTTGCGAAAACCTGGATAGCCCGGAAAAAATGGTGAGACCAGCTCCAACTTTTAATTGATTGCGGGAAGATAACCGATATTCAGAATAGGCATCGTGAATGAAAAAGGCCATCTTCCGATTGCCCGTACTATTGTAAACAGCATTGAAATTATTCTGTCCCATCTGAAAGTACAGAAATGTCCTTTCCGCCACCTCGCCAAAAAGCTGAAATCTCGTTCTGCGCAATCCTATATCAAAACTATTTAATACGGATTCCCCATTGCGCAGACTGCCAGGATTATTTTCATTCAATCGTATCCATGTCTGGTTCGACAATACAGCCTGAATGTACCGGGTACCGGAATCATTCAGGTTAAAACGCAATACGCCGGGAGGCGGCTTCTTCTGACCATGGGCTGCCAGATATACAGAAAACGCCATTAGAAACAATACTAAATTTTTCATGTCTGGGAAAGGGTTACTGCTAACAAGATAGGATTCATTTCTCCAACGTTTTCTATGGTACTTTTATGCAGGTATGGTTAGAATTTACTATAAAAAAAGGCCGCCCACTGGTGGCGGCCTTCGTTCTCATTTACGATCCCTGCGGCTGTAAAGCTTCAATCTCCGGCAGCTTCCCATGTAATTCTTCGTCTGAGAATTCATGATTGCTCAGCTTGCCATCAAAATAATCCGCATATGCCTGCATGTCCACAAATCCATGTCCGCATAAATTGAATAAAATCGTTCGTTGTTTCCCTTCCAGTTTCGCCTGTTGAGCTTCCCGGATTACCTGCGCAATAGCATGCGTTGCCTCCGGTGCCGGAATAATGCCTTCCGCCTTGGAAAACAACACACCTGCCTCAAAACACTCCAGCTGCTGCAATGCCTGTGCTTCTATCAATCCGTCTTTCAACAATTGAGAACACAATACACTCGCTCCATGATACCGCAATCCGCCGGCATGTATGGCCGCAGGCCGGAAATTATGTCCGAGTGTATACATCGGCAACAACGGGGTGTAGCCGGCGGTATCTCCAAAATCATACATGAACTTTCCTTTGGTAAGCTTTGGACACGAAGCTGGTTCCACCGCTACTGCCCGTACTTTGCCACCATTAGTGAGATTGTGCCGTAGAAACGGAAACGCAATACCCGCAAAGTTTGAACCGCCTCCAAGCGGTGCAATCACCACATCCGGAAAATCTCCGGCCATCTCCAGTTGCTTTTCAGCCTCCTGTCCAATAATGGTCTGGTGCATCAGTACATGATTCAATACCGAACCGAGTGCATACTTGGTGTTCGGATCCTGTGCAGCCATCTCTATAGCCTCGGAAATCGCAATGCCTAAACTTCCGGTAGAGTGGGGGTCCTGCTCTAATATATTCCGGCCTGCCTGTGTACGGGTACTCGGACTGGCATACACATTTGCTCCAAAGGTGTTCATCATGATCTTACGGTATGGCTTCTGATCATAACTGATTTTCACCATGTACACATCACACTCAATACCAAACTGCTGACAGGCGAAACTCAACGCCGTACCCCATTGCCCGGCTCCCGTTTCCGTAGTAATCTTTTTTACACCTTCCTGCTTGTTGTAATACGCCTGTGGAACAGCCGTATTGGGCTTATGTGATCCACTCGGACTCACCCCTTCATACTTGTAATAGATCTTTACCGGGGCATCCAGTAATTTCTCCAGGCCAGTGGCCCTGAACAGGGGAGAAGGCCTCCAGATCCTGTAAATATCTCTAACCTGATCGGGTATGTCAATGTAGCGCTCTGCAGATACCTCCTGTTTGATCAGCTCCATGGGGAATAAAGGAGCCAGATCCTCCGGCCCAACCGGCTGCTTAGTACCCGGATGCAAAGGAGGAAGAGGTTTATTAGGCATATCCGCCACAATGTTGTACCACTGACGGGGCATTTCCGTCTCGTTCAAAAAGATTTTTTTCGTCATGTTGCTGGGTTGATGATTGAAAAATCAATTTATGAAAGATTGCGCATTCAAAGAAAAAACAGTGTCTCCCACATAATCCTTAATTTTAAAATCAATCATTAATCATGAACCTACCTGACGCTTCCCCCGCCTTCATTTCAGCCGATTCGATTGAATGGAAAACCGTTGATCCCGGTGTCCAGCGAAAAATCCTTGGTTACGATGACCACCTCATGATGGTCTGCGTGAAATTTGAAAAAGATGCCATAGGATCCCTGCATCACCATGTACACCGTCAGGCCACCTTCGTTCAATCCGGCTCTTTTGAAGTAACACTCGATGGACAAAAAACCATCCTCAAAGCCGGGGATTGCTTCTTCGTTGCACCTGATCTTATCCACGGGGTAGTGGCACTCGAAGAAGGAATGTTGGTCGATGTATTTGCTCCGGCCCGGCAGGACTTTCTGAAATAATATCACCCGGCATGAAGAAATCCCTCTGCTTCATCCTTTGCCTCTTCTGTGGCCTGTCCCTCTTCGCTCAGCCACCGCAATTGACCCGTAAAACCAAAACGGTCATGAAAGCGGCCACCCGTTACATGATGGACAGCATCAGCCTGAACGGCGGGTTCGTTTGGTATTACCTGCCCGATAAATCCCGACGCTGGGGGGAAATGGAAGCCTATCCTTCCATGATCTGGGTGCAGGATGGCGGCACTGTAAGCGTGGGCAATGTATTGCTGGATGCGCATGCCGCAACCAACGATGAGGATTATTATCATTGGGCAAGGCAGTCGGCTCTTACCCTCATCGACGGACAAAGCCCGAACGGTGGCTGGAACTATATGATCGACCTTAACGGCGAAACTTCTCTAAAACAATGGTACGCTACAATCGGTAAAAATGGCTGGCGACTGGAAGAATTTCAGCATTTTTATGGCAACGATACGTTTGATGACGATGTCACCTCCGGTGCAGCCCGTTTCCTGCTCCGGCTTTACCTGCTGAAAAAAGACTCTCTTATCAAAGCTGCGCTGGATAAAGCCATCCACTTCATCTGTATCAGCCAGTACCCAAACGGTGGCTGGCCACAGCGGTTTCCGCTTCGCTACGATTTTTCCAAAAACGGAAAACCGGATTACACCTCATTTCATACGTTCAACGACGATGTGATCTGGGAAAACATCAGCTTCCTCATCCGGTGCAGAGATGCACTTGGTGATACTTCCCTCAACGCCCGCATTCGGAAAGGGATGGACTTCTATCTGCTCTCCCAGAAACCCATAGGCGCATGGGGGCAACAATACGATTCCAATCTGCATGTAGCAGGCGCCCGATCCTATGAGCCCGCCGCCTATCTGCCACGCACCACCTTTCAAAACGCTCTGCTGCTCCTGCGTTTTTACCGCATCACCGGCGATAAGAAATACCTCCAGACTGTACCCAACGCCATTCAATGGCTTGAAAATACCCGATTGAAAGGCAATTCCCATGGCCGTTTCACGCATCCGTTATTTATAGATACACTTACTCAAAAGCCCTTGTACGTACATCGAAGAGGTTCTAATGTGGTCCATGGAAATTATTATACCGATTCGTCTGATCAACGGCTACTGGCTCATATGTCGGGCAAATCCAGTCTGCCTCTCGAAACCCTGAAAGCCGCTTTCCAACAGGCTTCACATCCAACCCGTGAAAGAAATATTTCAGACGATGACATTCGTCCCATACTCTCCTCTATTGATAGTAAAGGCCGATGGCTGGATCAGCACGTCATGATCAGCCATCCCTATATAGGCGATGGGGTAGAGGCCGCTCCCACTGAACGATATGCTTCTACCTTTGTGGGTGATGATACGGATACCTCGCCCTTTCGGGATACCACTGACCAGCAATATATTTCAACACCTCTGTATGTTCGGAACATGCAAAGTCTTATCGGGTTTCTTCAACAGTACAAACCCAAACGGATTGTATGGACGCCCCAACACCTGCTCAGATCCAAACCGCTCACATTAGGCCGGCCCATCCTGAAAGGATTCGGACCTGGGAGATCAGTTGAATTCAATGGTCTCGAAGACGGACTGATTCTGCCGGCCATCCCTTTTCAGAACTGGCCTGCCACTACCATTGAGCTGACGTTCCGCCCGGATAGGGATGGTTCAAAAGAGCCGCGCATCCTGCATGCAGAAGATGAAGACGGAAACCGTGTGACACTGGAGGCAAGGCTTACAAAAGATGGACACTGGTACCCGGATGTTTTCCTGAAAAACGGTATTACGGGCGAACGCCTGACGCTGATGGACTCCTCACTCAGGTATCGGACCAATGCGTGGTACAAACTCGCACTCTCCTGGGACGGGACAAATATGCAATGCTTCGTGAACGGTCAGCAAACAGGGGAGGGTCAAATCTCAATCTACCCGTTTACATCCGGGAATACCGCTCTGGGCATGCGTCTTAACCGGGTCAATCCCTTCAAAGGCTCGATCCGAAGAATACGTTTTTACCGCTCTGCCCGATATCCGAAAAATCGCTCTTAGCTTTGCCCTATGCTGCCGGATCCCATTTTCCGTACACAAGCGTTTCATTTTGTAGATGCTACCTTCAACGCCCGTATACCGGATCCAACTTTGCTGTCCATTTGGTACCAGCAGCATCCGGATCCGCCACCGGCTTCGGATCTCTTCTGGTCACGCATCTGGCCTTCCGGGCTAGGATTATGCCAGTGGCTGGCCCTGCATCCGGAGATCGTTCGAAACAAAACCGTGCTGGAAATAGCAGGCGGACTGGGCCTGCCATCTCTGCTAATCGCACCCATAGTCAATACAATAACCTGTACGGATATTAATCAGCAGGCAGTTGAAACCGTCAGGCAATCGGCACAGCTAAATGGTTATGAAAACGTATTCACTGCAATTGCCAGCTGGGCCTCCATTCCGGATGAGTGGGAGGCCGATGTGCTGCTTCTCAGCGATGTGAACTATGAGCCTGCAGCGCTCGCTGATCTAAAAAAAATAATCAGTCGTTTCCTGGAAAAAGGGAGTACTGTAATACTATCCACTCCGGAGCGTATCGTAGCCCGCTCGTTTTTGGAAGAATGGTTGCCGTATCAGTCAAAACACGAATCGTTCCCCGTTGAGCAGGAAACGATTCATGTATACGTTTTATCATAATTTCCAGTCGGCCCGGTAATTCGGAAGCAGCAGGGCATTGGCCTCTTTATCGCCTTTGAATTTTTCTTTTTCCGGATTCCAGGTAAGCGGACGATTCAATTGGTAAGCAATGTTTGCCAGCGCACAAACAGAGTTGGATCGATGGCCCACTTCCGCATGGCAGATCGGCAATGTTCCGTTCTTGCAGGCATTCAGCCAGTCGGCATAATGATCATCCGATGCATACAGCCTTGTCTCACCCGCCAGGATCGTAGCACTGCTGATGTTCACCGGATCACTGTCGAAATAATTCCGCGCAATATCGATCCGCCCTTTCTCTCCTATAAACCGAACACCAAAGCCTTTACCAAATTCCTCGTGTTTCATCACCACGCCATTGGCATAGGTCATGGATAATCCACGCACCGCTTTGGGATCCGCCGGTGGCTGAAACTGCACCGGTCCGCTCTCATCCATCCCTAATCCCCACTGGGCAATGTCAAACATATGAGCACCCCAGTCCGACAGGATACCACCGGCATATTCCCGGTATTTACGCCAGTTGGGGAATACATCTTTTTCAACAGGCGGAGAGAGTTCCGAATGGAAAGGATGGAACTCTGCCGGGCCAACCCAGCCTTCCCAATCCAGATGAGCCGGTTTGGTTTCCTCTCCCAAATCACATTTGATGGCGGGATCGCCCACATGGACCAGCACTTCTTTTATCTGGCCGATATAGCCATTGCGGACCAGCTCACAGGCTTTCCTGAAATTGGCCCAGGAACGTTGCATGCTGCCGGTCTGTAAAACCACCTTATTTTTCTGAACGGCCTTCACTACCGCCCGACCCTCCGCAACGGTACGCGTCAGCGGTTTTTCCAGATAAATATGCTTCTTTGCCTCTGCCGCCTTTACTGCCTGATAGGCATGCCAGTGGTCTGGTGTAGCGATGATGACGCCATCAATGCCGGGATCTGCCAGCAATTCGCGGTAATCCGCAAAGGTTTTGAATCCGGAAGAAGGCTTAACCCCCGGGAAATCTGCATATGCCTTTTCTGCCAGGTTTTTGAACAACTGGAGTTTGGTGGCATCTACATCGGAACCGGAAAGAATCCGTACAGGCTGTTTGCGAAACTGGTTGAGCAGGCCACGGGCCTGCTTGCCTGTACCGATGAAACCCAGCGTGAACTGGTCGCTCGGTGCGGTGTAACCCTTACCGAGAACATGCCTGGGAACAATGAAGAAAGAAGCGGCAGCCAGAGCCGACTGCCCAATGAAACGACGGCGAGATGTGTGCGACATAAGCGAATACCTTGAGTTGAATATTCAATATACGAAACCAGTCTGAATTTTCAGGAAATAGGAGGTGTGTTAATGAAATCTGTAATATTTTGTAGGCTAATTCGTTAGGTTATCGTGAATAGCAAAAGATTATATCTTCATATCGGCCAGACTAAGACAGGTTCTAAGTGGATTCAGAAGATTTTCAGCCTGAATGCACAGATGCTAATGGCTAACGGCATTGAATACCCTTTGCCACCCGGTGAAATAAAAGGTGTTCAGACCATCAATACGTTTGAGACCAATGCACAGGAATTGTTTTCATCAAAAAATACCATTCAGTCAATTTTGCCGGAATCTTTGAAGCATCAGACACATTCGGTTCTTTTATCTGCGGAGATCATTTTTGAAAGAATAATAATATCTCTGGACGAATCACCAGAGAAAATTAACCAGGAATTACAGTACATAAATAGTTTAGGATTCAGTGAAATCCATTTTCTTCTTTTGATTCGATCTCCTATTGAGCGAATCGTTTCAAGATTAAACCAACGAATTAAAACGGGATTTATTGAATCATTGCCAGATAATAACGCGTATTCTTTTTTTACGAAAGAAAGTTCTTTCAAAAAAGTTTCACAGTTTCTCGATTTTATAAGTCTTCATCCTTTTTGCAAGTTAACGCTACTTAATTATGAAGTTACTAAAGATGACATGATCACTCCCCTGATCAACTGGCTGCAGCTACCCGAAAACTCTTTAAAAACTCCTGAAGTCAGTAGAATCAATCGTTCCCTCTCATATGAAGAATTATATGCGCTAACCTGCATTCAAGGTCCGGCAAGAGCGCAAATACCGTCTATTGGTTTCAACTGGATACGCGAATTACCGGAACTCAGCATTAAAAAAATGTACCCATCAATAGAAATTCAAGAAATGATCTGGCATGAAAATGAATCTTATCTTGGACGAATCAATGCTTTACTGCCTGTAAAACAGCAATTACACAAAGAAATTCTACCAGAATTTAGTGTACCTGAAAAGCTGACATTTGAGCCCAAACAACTGGATATTCTGATTCATTTTCTTACGCAGCATGCACAAGAGAAGCAGCCAGCCGATACTCCAGCTGGTAAAACATTCCTTCAAAAGTGTAAGCGCTACATAAAAAAACGAATATCTATCCGCTAATCTGACTTTATGAATCTGAAACGTCTGAAAAAAATAATTCGTCCGATTTATAGAAAAATTTTCCATCATCGTAAATCTATTCAGTCGGCTGCTCCTCCCGCCAGTTGCCCGTTTAGCGGCCGACCTGCGGGTAAGGAATTTTCCCGTTACGAAGAAGTAAAGGCCATTCTGGCCGATGATCTGTCCTTCCACACCAGTCCCTGCTACGATGAGGTAGATCCGCATCATATATTGTTATCCGCAGGTGGTGAGGCTCATGATAGTATGGCAAAGCGCCTTCGGGAATTCATTGCCACGCACAAGGCCGGATTGGAAAAGCAGATCGCGCAGATTGCTACGGATCTTCTGTATTCCATGCCCAGATACGAGTCCTTTGATTTTCGTGTGGAATTTTGCGATGCAATGGCTTTTAAGGTGATGGGATCCTTTTATGGACTCACAGAGGTAGAATTGCAGGCAATGGCCGATCAGGTAGGTATTCTGCCTCATGATGAGGGGTTTAAAGACCGATTGCAGCCATACTTGGCTCAGTTACTGGCGAAAGACGAGAGACCTGAATCTGGATTACTCGCTACTGTAAAACATTGGACGAAAGATGAAGTGATAGATCAGGAGGAAGCTCTCTTTTTGTTGACCCTGCTTTGGTTTGCCGGTATAGATACCAGCACCATCGCACTGGGGAGGGTGATGGAATTCCTGTTGAAAAATCCTCATCAATGGCAGGAACTAAAAGGTAATACCAAAAACCAGCTCAAATTTATTGAAGAAGTACTGAGACTAAAACCACCTACCACTTTTATCCAGCGTAGTGTGGTGAAAGATGTTGAGGTAGGTGGTCAGATGATGCAGGCCGGAGAACGAATATGGCTGAATATCCTGGCTGCTAACCGGGATCCTGAAAAATTCAGTCAGCCAGACCAGCTCGATCTGAATAGCAATCATAGCAAACATCTCGTCTTTGGTTATGGTATGCACCAGTGTATCGGCATGTCACTCGTTCGATGGGAAGCCAAAGCCCTTCTACAGGTTGTCCTTCCATTTATGGATAATTTTCAACTTCTAGGCGATAGCGAAATTACAGTATATGGAGCACCCGTTGAAGTAAACCCGATTACCTACCTCCAGGTCCGTTTCACGCCCTATGCCGGTTCGTGCCCTTACCACCAGGAAAAGAATTTAATACAAGTAACATCATTCAAAACAGCAGAACAGATACTCAAACAATCTGAAACATTCTCTACCATAGAGGTTTATCGTAAATCCGATCCCTATCTTACACTGTTGGCTGCTAATGGCGATCGTCATTCCCTCCATACTGAACTGATCCGGGCATCATTAAACCGTTTTCGAATGCCCATGGAAAAAGTACTGAGGCAACATGCAGGTGTCCTGCTTGCTCAATTGCCCACTCACCAGGGTATTGATTTTAAAAAAGACGTTACCGACCCATTCACGATTTTTGCTATTTCCGAGCTATTTGGTTACACAAACGAAGAAGTAATAGAACTGGATTCTATTCAGTCAGAAGATCAAAACGATCAATTGCATTTGGAAAATATCCGATTATTCTTAAAAAAATGTCTTCAACGTCCTGAAAGAGATAAGCCGGGAATGCTGAAAGACTTTAGCCAGCACATAGCTCAGGGAACTATTTCTGCTGAAGATGCCTCGCATATTTTTCTACTAATGAGAAGAGGAGGATTTGAGTCGCTCTCGAACCTGCTTAGCCGACTCTGCCAGTATCTCCTGGAAAACAGGCAGCTGATTCCACAGTTGGTAATAAATAAGGCCGACAAAATAAAATTCATTGAAGAAACCATCCGATACAGTACAACAACTGCCGCTATATTTCGGGAAGCATCCGCAGATACTATGGTTAATGGTACTGCTTTTCAAAAAGGAGACTGGATCCGTCTCAATCTGAGCAAAATAAATAGAGATCCATCTCACTTCACACATCCTGAAAAATTTCAAATCGAAACAGCTCCTCAGGGACTCCTGAGTTTCGGGAAAGGTCCGCATCAGTGCATCGGCATGTCTATGTCCCGTATGGAGATGCGTATCCTACTCGATGAACTTCTGCCCCTTATCCCGCACATGCAGCTGCTGGAACTGGAAGAAAAACTGTACTATGGAGTCGAAGCAGATCTCCATGCCATAACAAGGATAACCGTGCAATTAGAGCAGAATCCACTACAGTAAAAAACAAAATTATTTTTGGATTCAACTTTGTCTTTGCAACACCGCTGTCCCTCTATTCTTTCCCGTACGGCTTCCCCTTAAACGGTTTTACACCCACCTGCTTTGCCCAGGCCTCATACCGGGCAATCATCTCGCGGGTTTTCTCGGGTTGCTGTTTCGACAAATCCTGAAGCTCTACCGGATCGGCCTTTAGATCGTACAACTGCCACTCCGCCTCATCCTGCTCTTTCACCAGCTTCCAGTTGCCCTCCCGGTAAGCCTGGTTGCTCTCATGCTCCCAGAATAAACTCCGAGGCGCTGCCGGTTTGCCGTTCCATAAAAACGATAAGGAGCGCCCATCTGAAGGTTTTGCCGAAACACCGGCCAGCTCTAATGCGGTTGGCATTAAATCGATCACATGCCCAACCCCTTCCACAAATCCTTTCTTCGGTTTGATACCTGCCGGCCAGTGCGCAATCAGCGGACTGGAAATACCGCCCTCATGGGTATTGTGCTTGTATAATCTGTAAGGGGTGTTCGACACATTCGCCCAGTTCTCTCCGGTAGAGGCGTAGGATCCGCGCTCACCGATCTTCGTGGCGGGATCATGCAGTTTCTCCACGTTCACTTTTTCGGCACAGGCACCATTATCAGATAAAAACAAGATCAACGTATTTTTCAATGCGCCGGTCTGCTCCAGATGCCGCACCAGTTTTCCGAT
>CANHUD010000047.1 GCA_947463665.1 Sphingobacteriales bacterium | reverse complement strand
AGAACGCGATCATGAACGCCTAAAATGAGTACACACCGGATTTATATCTTTCTGCATGTGATCATCGAGGTAGAGGAGAGACGCCCCCTGCTGAAACCCTCGCTTCGGGCCGTATATTTTTCATGGCTTAAAAAGCATGCACTGGAAAGAGGAATCCGGGTATTAGCTACCGGAGGAGGAACGGATCATGTTCATTTTTTCCTGCAACTGCATCCTGCGCAGAACCTGCTTCAGGTGGTCAAATGGCTGAAAGAGGAATCGGTACATTTTGTGAATGAAAGTAAACTGATCAGCGAGACCTTCGCATGGAACAGTGATTATCGGGCCTTTTCCGTAAGTCCATCGAATTTCACACAAACGATGGACTATATATTTAAACAGGATGATTTCCACCAGCTCAAAACACTGGAGCAGGAATTGGATATCATCGATAAAACCAGAATCAATCTGAATGAACCCTAAAAAAATCCGGTTTTCTCAGGGAAGAGTAGAGTATTATTTCGATGGCTCGCTGAAAAAACTTGGCCAGCTTACCGATAAAAAAAAGACCATCATCCTTACCGATGAACATGTTTTCGCCGCCCATCAGGATAAACTGAAAGGATGGGATGTGATAACACTGAAACCCGGGGAGGCATATAAAATACAGGCTACGGTTGATTCAGTGATTGAAACACTTATTGAGATGCAGGCCGACCGCCAGACTACGCTGGTAGGTATAGGCGGAGGGGTTATTACTGACCTGACCGGTTATATCGCATCTATTTACATGCGAGGCATCCGCTTTGGATTTGTGCCCACCTCGCTGCTGGCGATGGTAGATGCAGCCATTGGCGGGAAGAATGGCATCGATGTAGGGGAATACAAAAATATGGTAGGGGTGATCCGTCAGCCTGCTTTCCTGCTTTTTGATCCTTCTTTGCTGCAAACGCTTCCGGATACACACTGGTCGGATGGTTTTGCAGAGATCATTAAACATGCCTGTATAAAAGACCGATCGGCTTTTCGAACACTGGAAGGAACAGATCTCAAAACCATCCAGGAGAATAAGCGTCTCCTGTCCTGGCTGATCCAGCGAAACGCCTTATTAAAAACGAAGGTAGTGGTGCAGGATGAGTTTGAAAGCGGCGAGCGGAAACTGCTGAATTTCGGACATACGCTCGGTCATGCTATCGAAACGCAGTATGAATTGTCGCACGGACAATCCGTTTCCCTTGGTATGGTCTATGCCAGCAGATTGTCGGAAAAGTTTCTGGGATTCAACGGAACCGATCGGGTGATCCGGTTACTGGAGCAATATGGTCTGCCTACGGCCGCATCGTTCAAAATGGATAAAGTATTGTCGATCCTGCGAATGGATAAGAAGAGAGTGAGCCGGGAGATGAACTATATCCTGCTGGAGAAAGTAGGTAAAGGGGTTATTTATCCAATTGAACTAAAAACGCTGGAGCAGGAACTGCTGGCACTTGGTTAAGATGAAGGTAACAGTAACATCGTCTAACATAGGCGGAACGATAGAAGCTCCGGCTTCCAAAAGCTCGATGCAGCGGGCACTGGCTGCTGCGTTGCTGCACCATGGGGTTACCTACATTAAGAATCCCGGGAAAAGCAACGATGATCTGGCCGCGCTGGAGAATATAAAGCGACTGGGCGCAGTGGTTTCCATGGAAGGGAATCGTATGCGCATTGAAAGCAGGGGTATCCATCCGCTGGAGGATTTGCTGGACTGTGGGGAGAGCGGTCTGGGCATCCGGATGTTTACACCTATTGCTGCCCTGAGTTCAAAAGAGCTAACCATCACGGGTAGTGGGAGCCTGCGGACAAGGCCCATGAATTTTTTTGATGAGATCTTTCCTCAACTGGGCATTCGTATTGAATCTGAGCAAGGTCGGTTACCGATGGTTATTCAGGGACCTTTACAGCCGCGTTCCATTGAGGTAGATGGCTCACTGAGTTCCCAATTTCTTACCGGATTGCTGATGGCCTTTGCGGCTTCAGGAGCGTCTGATGTGTCCATTGGCGTACGCGATCTGAAAAGCAAACCATATATAGATCTAACCCTATCGGTTATGCGTGCCTTTGGCTGGGAGGTGGAAAACCGGGATCACCGTGAGTTTCATTTTACAGGAAAATATACCCATCAGGATACGGTGAACTACCAGGTGGAAGGCGACTGGAGCGGTGCTGCTTTCCTGCTGGTAGCTGCGGCACTGGCGGGTGATACGGTAATAACCGGACTGGATCCGTTTTCCACACAGGCGGATAAGGCCGTACTAACCGCCCTGCAACATGCCGGAGTACAGATGAGTATAGAATCTGATCGAATTGAGGTACGAAAGTCGGCGTTAAAAGCCTTTCATTTCGATGCCACGGAATGTCCGGACCTGTTTCCTCCGCTGGTAGCACTCGCAGCTTTCTGTGCAGGTACTACTTCTATTGAAGGGGCCAACAGGCTAACCCATAAGGAGAGTAACCGGGCATTGACCTTACAGGAGGAGTTTGGAAAGATGGGTGTTTCCATCCGTTTGCAGGATGATCTGATGCTGATCGATGGTGTAGAGAAGGTAACAGGGGCTGTAACAAGCTCGCACCATGATCACCGAATCGCCATGGCCTGTGCGGTAGCGGCATTACGGGCAGATAGGCCGGTAGTGATTGAAGGGGCGGATGCGATTGGTAAATCTTATCCGGATTTTTATGATGATATGCGCTCACTGGGTGCAAAAATAAATGCATAAACGATGAACAGTTTTGGAAGGATCTTCAGGGTTTCGATTTTCGGAGAATCACACGGAGAATCGGTTGGGGTGAACATTGATGGCTGTCCGGCCGGACTGACATTGCAACTGCCGGATTTTTTACCTGATCTGGAGCGCCGGAAAGGAGGTACCCAGAAAGGTACTACCCCCCGACAGGAAGAGGATCTTCCGATCTTCAAAAGCGGACTATTTAACAATGTTACCACCGGTGCACCCATTACTATACTGTTTGAAAACAAGAATACCCGTTCCGGTGATTATGAAAAACTTAGGTCTGTTCCCAGGCCCGGACATGCAGATTTTGTAGCGCATCAGAAATTCGGAGGCTATGAAGATTACAGAGGCGGTGGTCATTTTAGCGGAAGACTGACGCTACCGCTGGTAGGAGCCGGGGTGATCGCAAAGAAACTATTGAAAGATATAACCATATCGGCTAGTATAACCGAAATTGGCGGAGAGAAGAATGTGGAGAGCGGACTGCAGCGGGCCATTGAGCAGAAAGATTCCGTAGGAGGCATTGTGGAATGCCGGGTAAACGGATTACCTGCCGGACTTGGGGAGCCTTTTTTTGACTCGGTGGAATCGCTGCTGGCGCACGCCGTATTTGCCATACCGGCTGTAAGAGGCATTGAATTTGGAACCGGATTTGCAGCCGCCAGAATGTTTGGTGTGGAGCACAATGATGCCATTCTGGATATGGAGGGAAGAACACAGACGAACCATGCCGGCGGCATCGTGGGGGGGATTTCCAATGGGAATGAACTGGTGTATCGCATCGCCATAAAACCAACCTCTTCCACGCCGAAGCAGCAGCATACGCTCAACTGGGAAACGGGGGAGACGGAAGATTTTTCGGTGAAAGGCAGACATGATTTATGTATAGCGCTGCGCGTTCCTCCTGTATTGGAAGCGGTGACGGCCATTGTGCTGGCGGATCTGATGTGCCTCGAAAACAAACTACCACGCATCCTCTAAAATTGTACGCATATGATCAGTACGCGTTTTTTCATTCTCTTCGCCCTTGCCTTTCTGGGACTACACTGTTCCAATGTTAAAAAATCACCTGGTTTTGTAAAGGTTTCCGGATCCGGCTTTGTGCGGGATGGAAAGCCGTACACATTCATGGGAACGAATTTCTGGTATGGTCTCAACCTTGGTTCAACCGGTGAGGGAGGGGATCGTGACCGGCTTATCCGGGAACTTGACCGGCTGGCAGAGATGGGCGTAAAGAATCTTCGGGTGATGGCCGGAACGGAGGGCCCGGATACGGAAGGCTACCGCATGCTACCTTCGATGCAGGTAGCACCGGGTGCATACAATGAGGATGTACTGAAAGGACTGGATTTTCTGCTGGTTGAAATGGGCAAGCGGGATATGCTGGCCGTGATGTGCCTGAACAACTACTGGAACTGGAGTGGAGGCGTAGGCCAATATCTGGTATGGGCGGGTGCGGCCGATAGCATTCCCAATCCATCGGCGCCTGGCGGCGACTGGCGACTGTATCAGGAATTTGCCTCCAGCTTCTATAGCCATCCCAAGGCCACTGCTCTTTTTGAAGATCATATCCGGTTTATCGTCAACAGGAAAAATCATCTCACCGGAAAACTCTACAAGGAAGATCCGGTGATCATGAGCTGGGAACTGGCCAATGAGCCCAGAGGCTCAAATAATATTGCCGGCATGCAGACCTGGATTCGGAAGACATCCGATCTGATCCGTTCACTGGATCCGAACCATCTGATCACCACGGGAAGTGAAGGGAATACATCAGGCCCGGCAGCGGGAACGGATGTGTTTAATGACCACAACCATCCTTCTATAGATTACGCAACGATTCACATGTGGGTGCAAAACTGGGATTTCTATAATCCTTATAAAGCCGATTCAACGTATGGACCATCCGTTCGTTTCGCACATGAATATATTGCGGGTCAGTTAGCGAAGGCCAAACCTCTGAATAAACCGGTGGTGCTGGAAGAATATGGTATTTCAAGAGACACCAATAGCCATGAAGCGGGTACGCCTGTTACCATTCGGGATAAATTCTATGAAGAAGTATTTCAGATTGTAGACAAAGAAGTTCAGTCCGGAACATCTGCCCTTGCCGGCGTTAATTTCTGGGCATGGGGAGGGGAGGGCCGTCCTTCAGCACCAAAGGCCATGTGGAAAAAAGGGGATGCTTTTATAGGAGATCCTCCACATGAAGCGCAGGGCTGGTATTCAGTGTTTGATACCGACAGCAGTACCATTCGGCTGATTCGCAGGTACGCAGAAAAAATTAACAACTAATCGTGCGGATTCGCCAGGGCTAAATAATTGCTTATTGTATTACCTTGAGGCAATATGAATCTCTTGCGCATTTTCGGGGTATTTCTTTTGTTGCTGAGTATCCTTTCCTGCGAATGGTCGAATGGAAAAAAACGTTCACCGCTGCTGGACAAGCCGATCGTATATCATCGGCCCGACAGTCTGGAGAATGTGATTCGCGATAGCATTGAAAAAAATATAGAAAGCTTTAATTCCTCAGATTCTGGGCAGTCATCCCTCCGGAATTTCCCCATTTTGAAAGCGGTGTATGAGCAGAATAATTTTCACCGTATCTGGGGCCGAGATTCGTTGTTTTTTGAACGGGCCGATAGTTTTTTTGCACTCATTCGCGGAGCAGAAAACTATGGACTCTTCCCGATGGATTACCATGCAGAACGGTTGCACCCCCTGATGGATAGTTTGCGGAAAAAACAGTTCCACCGCCATGCAGGGTTATGGTCCAGAGCCGATCTGCTCTTATCCGATGCGTTCATATCCTTTGCGCATGACCTGCATCTCGGGAGAATTCCGGCAGACAGTGTAACGCTGAATCCGGATACAGTTGTAACAGATGAATTCTACCGGCTGTTGTTTGTACAGCTGGCCGATACCCTGCCCAGGGCTGTACTGGAAAAACTGGAACCTCCGCATCCGGGATATAGAGACTTAAAAATGGCCCTGCCGGATTTTTTGAAAAAAATGGATAGAACGGAATTTACCTATATCCATTTTCCCGTTGCCGATTCCTTCCTTTTTCAACAGCAGTTATTTAAAAGGCTGGAGGAAGGTGGATATACAAAAGGTACCGATTCATTGAGCGGGAAAGAAAAGCTGAAGACTGTTGTTCGAAAGGCTCAGCAGGCGCTGGGGCTAAAAGAGGACGGTAAACCAGGGGTACAGTTGATACGACAGCTAAATGCAACCGGACCGGAACAATTCAGACGTATTGCTCTTAATATGGACCGGTACAAACATTTCCCGGATTCCATGCCTGTGACCTATATTTTGGTGAATTTACCAGCCTTCAGTTTATCTGTCTATGATTCAGGGAGGGTGATCCTGGAGTCTAAGGTGATCATCGGGAAGCCACAGACGAGAACGCCTATTTTGAACAGCAGGATAAGCAATCTGATAACCTATCCGCAATGGACGGTACCCTACAGCATCATTTTCAAGGAAATGCTGCCAAAGATTCGCCGTGATATTGATTATCTGAGAAGAGAGAATCTGATGGTAGTGGATAAAAACGATAATCTGGTCGATCCCTATTCCATTGACTGGAATAAACTGGGAAAGCATCATTTTCCGTATCTGATCCGGCAGCGGCAGGGAGATGACAATTCTCTGGGGGTTATGAAGTTTAATTTCCCCAATCGTTATTCCGTTTATCTTCATGATACCAATGCCAGAGGTCTGTTTGCCAGATCCGATCGTGCATTAAGTCATGGATGCGTGCGTGTACAGTCGTGGGACACACTCGCCCGTTTTCTCCTGATCCGGGATTCAGCCAATATTTCTGTTTCCAGGCTTCAGGATTGGCTGGACAGGGAGGAGAAGCATCATATACCTTTACGACGGAAAGTGCCGGTTTATTTCCGGTATTTTACGACTGCAGCTAAGGATAATGGAAGGATTGAATTTTATGATGATCTATACGGTGAGGATAATCGGCTGATGATCAGATTTTTAAGTCGATCAGGCCCAATACTTCAAAGGGGGCAATGATTTTTTGCCTGTTTTTTTGAGGCAAAGGTGAATCATATACCTTTCAGAACCCCTATATTCGCCACAATGGCCATAAAAATCACTTGTTCGGTTGCTCTGATGATGATTTGTTTTTCTCTGTACGGGCAGGGGAAAAAGGCTACTGCACGGAGACCTGTAATGATGGACAGTGTTCAGTACGGTGTGGCAAGTTTTTATGCCGATAAGTTTGAGGGAAAGCGCATGGCCAACGGGGAGATTTTCCAACAGAAGGGGATGACCTGTGCCCATAATTCGCTTCCTCTTGGAACAATTGTTAAGATAACGAACCTTCGAAATGAAAAATATGTTGTAGTGCGGGTGACAGACAGACTGCATCACAGAAATATGAGGCTGGTAGATTTGTCAAGGACTGCTGCAGAAGTGCTGGGGTACATAAAAAGAGGATTAACGAGGGTGAAATTGGAGATAATTGAACTTAAATCATCCTGAAGTAGGATAAATTAATTTTTTTAGCTAAAATGCGGCTTGTTATTTTTGTAACTATTCAAAAACTGTCTGATATGAGAAAGTTAATATTGTGTTCCCTGTTTCTATTGTCTGCTTCCTCTTTATGGGCGCAGTCTACCGCAGCCAAAAATACCCTTAAGAAAGGTAAGACTTTAGGATTTTCGTTCACCTTTCATGATTTCGCGACTGCTTCTGAGTTAAAATCGGACGGTCTTTCATCTGTTTTAACAGATAAAGACTGGATGAAAACGGCCCGTATGACTCCAGGACTTGCCTTGTCCTATACATCTGGAATTTCTGATCACCTTGACGTTATGACACGTTTTGGGGGTGCTATTCTTAAGTATCCGGTGCCGGGAAGAGCAAAACCAACTTCTGATAAATTATTGATGGAAGTGGATGTAAACCTCAATATCAAGTTATTGACGGATGCATATACCGTTGTTCCTTATTTCTCCGTAGGTGCCGGTGCTTCTACCTGGGGTGGATATGCGACTGCTTACATTCCAATGGGAGCCGGATTACAAATTCGTTTAGCTGAAAGTACTCATATTTTACTTCAAAGTCAGTACAGAGCTCCGGTTACTACCAACAATGGTGCCCGTCACATGTTCTGGGGTATGGGTATTACTTCGAACATCGGAAAAAAGTAATTACAGATTATACTTATTGAGAAGGGAGTCAGACTGACTCCCTTTTTTTATGCGGAGAAAAACGATCTCTGAGGGATGTCATGGGTTTTTCGTAATACTTATAGAGAAGGGTGGCAATTAGGAGTGAAAGTGACCAGTACAGAAATAGATTCAGTTTCCAATTGATTGAAAGATCCGTGGGATTCAGCTTTAACAGGTTATTTATCCATGGGAGTAGATAACCTCTGATCGCTGTTGAATGAGTAAGATAAAGAGAGTAGGATATTACACTTATAAATACCACGATGTTGTTAAACCAGCTAAATTTTGTTTTCCGGAGGTTACTGAAATAAGGGAAAAAGCATAATATGGAAAATGCTTCCATGAAGTAGTAAAAAGGATTTTGATTGATTTTCCATGTGGCATTTAATAGCAAGAAGGTATTTAAGATAGTTAGTAAAATGGCGATTATCAGTAGCTTATACCTCATTCGAAAAAATAGATCCGGCCATCTTCTGGCAATATAAGCACCTGCCACACCCATTCCAAGGCTGTCGAAACGAAACGGTACTACATCTCTTAATCGGTTATATCCCCAATAATCTAGTGTTAAGCGGCCAATAAGGGGGAGGCAGATGAGAACCAGGATTGTCAAAATGATTGTTGTATTTTTTTTAGGGATAACTCTGTGAAATGAATAAACAAGGATAGGAAGCAGCAGATAAAACCATTCCTCTACAGACAGGCTCCAGGCTTCTTGAAAAGCAATAGGATGAGTTCTAGTAAGATTTTGTCCAAAGAATAGGAATTTCCAGTTGAAATTTCCCGCATTACCTGTAAGAAAGTATTGTAAACAGAAAAGAATGAGCAGTATAAGGTAATACAGCGGAAGGGTTCTGAACCAACGTCTTATCCAGAAATGCTTAATGTCATTGAGGTAGTAATGCGTTTGGAAGAATGTTTTTAGTAAGATGTTTCCAATCAAAAAACCACTTAACACAAAGAATATGGACACTCCATTAATTAGGATGGGGAAAGATAACAGGTACAAACGACGATCGGATTCTGGTATCAGTAACGAGCCATGTATCCAGAGAATCTGAATGATAGACACACTTCTTATGATATCCAGTCCTACAATTCTGTCATTATGAACGTCAGGAAAGTTGTAAACATTTCGTTTCATTCATAATGAAACGAACAGCTTATTAGTCTATTGTCCATTCTTCCTGCCGAATACTTTCTGCAGGAAATTACGTTTTCTGCGGATGGTATCTTCTGTTGGTGTTAGAGCAGGGTTGGTAGTCGCTGATTTGTTAGCTTCTTTTTTGGGTGCTGTCTGTTGAATTTCTTCGTCGGTAAGTTTCCTGGATTCTGCCGTCACTCCTTCTTTCCCGTCGCTTACCGGAACATCGATGAAATCGGAGGAGCTTCCGGACCCCACATTTTCGCCTTCGGCGGGTGGAGGAAGTTCACCTGCTGATAATTCCTGGTAGTCGTAGATCACTTCATTCTGCATATCGGCGGGCACTACAAACTTGGCTTCGGGGTCTATGTTGAGCGTTTTGTCTTTATATACCTCCTGGAAAAAATATCCCCATGCCGGCATGGCCATCTGAGCTCCTCCGGTAGTATAAAGCAGCCGGAGGAAGGGATCATCTGCCCCAACCCATACGCCGGCCAGCAGCTGGGGGGTAAATCCGATAAACCAGCCGTCTGCATTGTCATTAGTTGTACCGGTTTTACCCGCCACTTCGCTGGTAATACCATAGGTGGTACGAAGGGAGCGACCGGTACCAAAATCAACTACACCCTGCATCATTTTGGTCATGATGTAGGCTTCTGCTTCGCTGATTATTTCTTCCGATTTACTGTTGAATGTAGCGAGAATATTGCCATTTCGGTCTTCGATCCGTGAAATGAAGTAGGGTTTTACATTGAATCCTCTCCCGGGAAACATGGTATAGGAGCGGACCATTTCGATCAGTGAAATATCGGCGGAGCCGAGGGAAATAGACGGAACGGCGGGAACATTGCTTTCGATGCCACATCGTTTCGCGAAATCAACTGTTTGCTGAATACCCAGCTGGTTGATCAGATAAACGGCCGCCGGGTTTTTGGAATAGGCAAGGCAAACGGCCAGTGGGCCTCCATTTCCGGTGATCACTTTATCTCCCATATTGATGGGGCCTCCGGGGATGGGGGTTTCAGGCTGCATTCCGGTGGTTACTCCCAGTGTGTAAAGGAGGGGCTTGAATGTAGAACCTACCTGACGTTTGGTATTGATGTTAACATGGTCGAATTTAAATGTTTTGAAATCAATGCCACCTACCCATGCTTTGATCTCTCCATTATATGGATCCATAACAAGGAAACCTGTCTGAAGCATCTGTTTGTGGTATTTTATGGAGTCCAATGGGGTCATGATCGTATCTATCTCCCGCTTCTGGTTCCAGGCAAATACACGCATGGGAACTTTTATCCTGAAATTTTCCCGGATCTCTTCTTCTGTCAGTCCTTCTTCTTTCAGACTTTTCCATCGGTCCGTCTGTTTCATGGCATTTTCAAGGACACGTTTTCCTTCGTTGCTATTCCAGACGGTTCCCCGTTTGATATTATCCTGATTGGAGAATACTTTCTGTAAGTTCTGCATATGGCGGAAAACAGCTATTTCCGCATATTCCTGCATTCTGGGATTGATGGTTGTATATATTTTCAGGCCGTCCTTATAGATATCATAGGGATTACCCGTTTTCGGATTTTTATTTTCCTTACACCATTTTTTGATCTCATCGCGCAGAACATCCCGGAAATAGGGGGCAATTCCGCCGTTCTCATCCATCTTTTTATACTTGAGATCGATGGGTCTGAGTTTGAGGTCGGTGGCTTCCTGAGCGGTAAGATATCTGTTCCGAACCATCTGGTCAATTACGGTATTTCTTCTGTCGAGGGCGGCTTTAGGATTTCTGCGTGGATTGTACAGCGTATTTCCTTTGAGGAGTCCTACGAGTACTGCAGCTTCTTCAATAGACAGGCGGGCAGGTTCTTTTTGAAAAAAAGTTTTGGCGGCATTCCGGATTCCGTAGATCTCATCTCCGTAGCTCACCATATTAAGGTAAAGGGCCAGAATTTCTTCTTTGGTGAAGTTGCGTTCCAGTTTGATGGCCACTATCCATTCCTTGAATTTTTCAATTACCCGTTGAACAGGATTGGTTGATCCCTGGTTGAGCAGGTTCTTGGCCAGCTGCTGGGTGAGGGTACTGGCGCCTCCTTCCCGGCCAAGAAACACAATGGCTCTGGCCAGACTTTTCACATCGATGCCGGAATGCTGATAAAAACGTTCATCTTCTGTAGAAACCAGCGCTTTAACAACATTTGGGGAGATATCAGCATACTTGACATTGGTACGGTCTTTCAGATAGTATTTACCCATCAGTGTGCCATCTGAACCATAGATTTCAGAGGATGACAACATGGAAGGGTTTTCCAATTCTGCGAGAGAGGGCAGTTTCCCAAACAAACCCAGATTCACCAGAATGAGGAAGAGAATAAATCCTGCCCAGCTCCAAAGAAAAATTTTCCAGAACAGTTTTACGGTCTTCGACATCATACCAAAAGTTATGTATACAAATATGGGTTATTTCAGGGGAATGTTTTCTGCAAATAATTGCCGGTAGCGTGCCAGTTCCTTTCGTTCCAAGAGTCGTGCCAGATTCTCTCTGGTGATAATCAGGAAGGAATATTTTTCTTTGGGCAGCCAGGGGAAAATCTCAGATCCGGCCGCAGCCTCTGTTTTTTTCAGGTA
Organism: Sphingobacteriales bacterium; assembly: GCA_947463665.1. GTDB lineage: Bacteria > Bacteroidota > Bacteroidia > Chitinophagales > Chitinophagaceae > Pollutibacter. The sequence goes on along the minus strand of CANHUD010000047.1, from coordinate 546 downwards.
ATCATGCGCCTCAGGAGCGGTGCTGAACTGGCTGATCGAAATAAATCGGATATCCTCTGAATAGGAAGTTGTTGCCAGTTCTGCCGGCTTGTTACCGGATCTATCCCGATGATAGCGATTGAGTGCGTTCTTAGCTTCGTTCAGGTACACTATGTCTATTTTTTCCAGAACCAGAAAAACCCAGTGTTCATCCGTTGGTCTGAAGCTATATCCTTCTTCTTTCTTTTCCAGTACGGGCCGGATGAAGCGGGTGGGATCGGCCCGTGGATTCAGTGGGGCCGCGGGCGCGGCGATTGCCGGCATTGAGGGGGCTGCGGGTGAAATGTTTTCTTTGTTTCGCGGGCGTTCCGGTACCTGCATTCCCGGATCGGCATAGGCGATCTTGCCGGTAGTTGGTTCTATCTGGTTCGACCTTCTGGTGGCAATCTTTGCCCGTTCACCACTGATCAGCACATTTTCTTCTTCGTCACGGCTGATCTGGAGTTCTGTGAGGTATTTTTCCAGTTCATTTCTACGTGCCAGTACATCCGCCAGCAGTGCGGCTTT
>CANHUD010000046.1 GCA_947463665.1 Sphingobacteriales bacterium | reverse complement strand
GGAAAAATTAAGCACAATAGTTGTATCATAACAAGCCGGGTCATTCACAATTCTAACTTCATAATCCCCATAGCCCAGGTCCATAAAGTATCCTGTTGAATTTGAGAAAACAAAGGAATTGTTGAAAAATAAAAGGTATTGTGGGTTTGTAAGATTGGCGGTTCCGATCACCCTGGCATCCAATGACTGACACTGCAGATTTTCAATCTGCACTCCGCTTGCCGTTGGCTTCTGACCGCTCATTTCCACCGTACGAACAATAGTGGTATCATAACATCCGTCCTTTATTTCCAGTCGGTACAGACCATTTCTTAAATATCCAAAGTTTCCCGTTGTATTGCAATACTCCAGCATCGTTCCGTTGTAGATGCAAAACTGAGGAGAATTCCAACCGGATAATCCCTGTACACGGGCACTGAAATAACCACAGTCAATCCTCTCTACTATAACCTGCTCGCTCACCGTAGGTTTTGACTCCGTTAGGGTGAATGGGACCAGTATGGTGGTATCGTAACAAAGTTCCCGAACACGCATAACATAGTTCCCGGAGCTCAGTTGTGTAAAAGAACCAGTTGTATTGCAGGAAATTTGTTGATTATTGCTGTTGAACAAACAGAACTCAGGTTGTTGAAAGTTACTGAAACTGCCAATTTGTGCGGTAAACTGGTTACATCCCGTTTGTAGTTTGGTAACTACTGCATTTATGGAAAGACTGGTTGTAATGGAGACATCCTTAAATGAATTGTTTCCGCATCCATCTTTCGCCACCACACGAACAGATCTGCGGGTACCGAATGCCAGTGTGAATCCCGGGTTGTTATGCCAAACTGTATCCTGATCTCCTCTTACCCAACCGTATGTAAAAGTTGAAAAAACAGGGTCCGGTGTTGACTTACCTTGATTATCTTTTAAAACCACCTGAACAGAAACCTCTCCACATCCACTATTCGTAACATTAGCGGCTTCCATAAACCAGTCATATCCTGGCACAGAAACCACCCGCGTTTGTAATCCGTTACAGGAATCCTCCATTTGTACGGTATAATTCCCCGCAGGCAACCCTGTGAAATTACCATCGGTACTGGTTTTACCAACAAAAGCTGCAACGGGTGCGGCTGTCAGTGTAAAATTAAATGGAGACCGGCCATTTGAGAGTGAGGCAAGTCTGATTTCGCCATTGGGTGCATTTTTACAGGAAACCGGAATGCCCGTAAACGTAACGGAAGGAGTAACATAATCTCCTGCAATTATCACACCTCTGCGAATACGGTTACATCCGTTTTCCAGATCCACCACCTCCACGTCATAGGTACCGGGACGTAACCCAGTTATGTAGGAGGAGGATGTAAAAGGTGTGGTAACCGGTCCGATGACCCTGTAACTGTAATTATCCGATCCTCCGGTAACAGTGATCAGCATTGATCCTGTTGCCGTACATCGTGATTCTTCAGCTTTTACCTGAATGAAAAGTCCTGAACAGGTCTGTCCTAAACCTGTAAGCGGCGAAAGCCCAAATGTAAAAATACCCAAAAGGGTGATAATGAATAAACGGATTGAACACATAAGTCCGGGTTTGCAAAGGATAAGGATGGTTCAATTGAAAAAACGCTTACGGTAGAAGGTTTAGTATAAACCAAAACCCTGCAACACATCCCCAAAAACGCGTCCCAAAAACTCATTATAAATAACTCGTTGAACAGCAATAAAAAAAGCCATCGAAACGATGGCTTTGAAACAAAAATTATTTTTGAAAAATTTATACCCGGAAATGTGCGAAAGCCTTATTAGCTTCTGCCATTTTGTGTGTATCCTCTTTTTTCTTGAAGGCACCGCCTTCACCTTTGCTGGCAGCTACGATTTCGTTGGCCAGTTTATCTGCCATCGAACGACCGTTCCTGTCACGAGCAAAACGTATCAGCCACTTGATGCTGAGGGAGATCTTTCTGTCGGGACGAACTTCCGAAGGAATCTGAAAAGTGGCTCCACCAATACGACGGCTGCGTACTTCTACGGCTGGCGTTACATTGGAGAGTGCTTTTCTCCATATCTCATAACCGTCTTCAGAAGTGATTTTGGCCACCTTATCGAGCGCGTCATAGAAAATGGTGAGTGATGCGCCTTTTTTTCCCTGCCACATAAGGTTGTTCACAAAACGGGATACCAGCGTATCGTTGAATTTTGGATCTGGGGCTATGGGTAATTTTTTAGCTCTTGCTTTCCTCATGGATGTTCAATTTGTAAGAAGTGGCAATTATTTTTTAGCTTTTTCGCGCTTGGTACCGTATTTGGAACGACTTTGCTTCCTGTCTTTCACACCAGCAGTATCGAGGCTACCCCGAACGATATGGTAACGAACACCCGGAAGATCTTTTACACGACCACCACGGATCAGTACAATCGAGTGCTCCTGTAAGTTGTGACCTTCACCCGGAATGTAGGCAATCACCTCAACCTTGTTGGTCAGGCGAACCTTGGCTACTTTACGGAGCGCAGAATTCGGTTTTTTGGGCGTAGTAGTATACACACGTGTACATACCCCGCGACGCTGGGGACACGCATCCAGTGCTCTTGACTTACTCTTGGCACGGATAATATCTCTTCCTTTTCGTACTAATTGCTGAATAGTAGGCATTCGTTCCCTTAGTTTTAAACGGGAGGCAAAAGTAGGATAACTTTATTTGCCTCCCAAATTTTTTGTTAACTGTTTTTATTCCTGTTTTAAATATGTAGCAGCCAGCCATGTGTATCAGGGGCAATGCCATAGCGAATGGCATCCAACCTTCGTTTCAGTTCTGGTGCATACCGCCAATTTTCCGGCTGTAGTTCTATTTTAAAATCAGCACTGGCCAGTTCGCTGATGAACGATATTGTGACCGCGGTTCCGGTCCCGAATGCTTCCTGTAGTGTTCCGGCTGCATGAGCGCTGACCAGTTCATCCAGACTCAGACTCCGCTCAACCACGTTCAGCCCCATTTCCTTTAGAACCGTGATGGCGCTATCGCGTGTTATTCCAGCCAAAATAGTACCCTGGTCAAGATCCGGTGTAAAAACGGTATCATCAACTATAAAAAATACGTTCATCACTCCTATCTCCTGAACCAGCTTGTGTGCATGTGCATCTGTCCAGAGCACCTGATCATACCCTTTTGCTTTCGCTTCTGCCGTGGCGAGCATAGCAGCTCCGTAGTTTCCGGCAGCCTTGGCAAATCCAACCCCACCGGCAACTGCCCGGACATATTTATCTTCTACATAAATCTTAAGGGGGGCGGCAAAGAATGGACCAGCCGGCGAAAGGATAATCATGAATTTATAGGTATCCGATGGTTTTACGCCAATAAGTTCATCGGTTGCAAACATGAATGGACGGATGTACAGGGAATGTTCAAATTTTGAGGGCACCCATGCTTCATCCAGCCTGATCAGTTCCTGCAGTCCACCCATGAAAATATGTTCGGGCACTTCCGGCATAGCCATGCGCCGGGCCGACACATTAAATCGTTTGAAATTCATGTCTGGCCGGAATATGACCACTTCCCCATCTTCCAGCCGATAGGCCTTGATACCTTCAAAAATTGCCTGCCCATAATGAATGGCTGCCATGGAAGGGTCAAACGATATGGGCTGATAAGGACGAATTAAGGGTGTTCCCCATTGCCCGTTTGCATAATCCACTTCGAGCATGTGATCCGTAAAATGTTTTCCGAAGGGGAGATTGTTCACATCCAGTTCTCCCAGCTTACTCTTTTCAATCCTGCTGATGCTTATATCCGTTGAAGCCATCATAATGCGTACATTTGCTGCAAAGAAACGAAAAAACTAACACTTATTAGTGTGTCAACATGACAACAGAGGATCAGAAAATCAATCATCAAGCGATCCATCTTCTCTATGAGAAAAACCTGTACAGGATAGACCAGCGAAAGCCGGATGCCCAACCAGCTGCTGCTCACCATTCTGAACAACCGGCCGTTGTTTTGAATCACCCTGCAACGGCTTCGCCGGTGGTAGTTGTTTCCCGAACCAAGTTAACCCCGGGATCCGGCTCCAGCAACCTGTTGGAATTGATCCTGAAAGCCTGCCAACTGCAGCCGGAATCTGTACCAATCCTTTCTCCCCTGACTCCGGACATAACCGCTGATGGGTTAAAAACCAACTACCAGCCAGCACATGTTCTGATGTTTGGAATAGGTTCATCCGAAATCGGCCTCACTGTCTATTTCCCTGATTATCAGGCACAAAAAGTAGGAGGCATCCAATACCTTACTGCACCAGACCTGATGATCCTGGAAAGCGATCCCGACGCCAAACAAAAACTTTGGAAAAGTTTAAAAACTGCTTTTTCCCTCACCTGATGCAAACATTGATTTTCGCAACAAATAACCATCATAAAGTAACCGAAGTTGAACAGATTCTCGGTAAACGATGGAATATAATCAGCCTCAAAGAGGCCGGAATCGACATCGATATTCCTGAACCTCATGCCACCCTTGAAGAAAATGCACGGGAGAAATCCACTACTATTCACAAACTAACCGGTCAGGATTGTTTTAGTGAAGATACTGGCCTGGAAACGGATGCTTTAGGGGGTGAACCGGGCGTCCATTCGGCCCGTTACGCGGGAGATGGCCGATCCTTTGAGGCAAACATCGCCAAACTGCTGCTCAGACTACAGGATGAAAAGAACCGAAATGCGCGCTTCCGGACCGTCATTTCACTTATCTGGGAAGGAAAAGAATACCAATTTGATGGTATTTGCGAAGGCACTATAATTGAAAAAAACAAAGGAATAGATGGCTTTGGATACGATCCGGTATTCATCCCGGATGGAGATACCCGTACGTTTGCGGAAATGACACTGGCAGAAAAAAACAGGTACAGTCACCGACGCAAAGCCATGGATAAACTGATAGCCTTTCTGGAAAATGTTATCCGGGAAAAAAATCAAGATTAATGAGAAGTCCAGACAACCATACGTTACCGGAAAGCGACATCATAGAAGGATGCCTGAAAGGAGACAGAAGGATGCAGGAGCGTCTTTATGAACGATATGCACCCAAAATGTATGGTGTATGTCTGCGATATGCAGGGAATGCAGAAGATGCACAGGATATTCTGCAGGATGGATTTGTGAAAGTATTCAGACATCTGGAACGATTTCGTTCGGAAGGATCCTTTGAAGGGTGGATGCGGCGGATATTCGTGAACACCGCCATAGAACAGTACCGCAAAAAAGTAATCCTTCAAAAAGTAGATGAACATCAGGAAGAACGCATGGAAGACACCAACTGGAATGTACTGGATAAGCTGGCAGCCAAAGACATTCTGAATGCCCTTCAGGAGCTTTCGCCCGGTTACAGAACCGTCTTTAATCTATTTGTAGTGGAAGGATATTCACATAAGGATATCGCTTCCATGATGGGGATCAGCGAGGGTACCAGTAAGTCTCAGCTGGCCAGAGCAAAAGGCATTCTGCAGCAGATGCTTAAGGAAAACAGATTCAACACTCCAAAAAGTTGATTCATGGAATGGAAGAAAACTTTACAGGATTTTGAGCAAACGCCCCCTCCACAATGCTGGGATGAGATCCGGGAAGTGCTGGATCAGGATCTTCCGCAGGTCCGCCAAAAACTTTCTGCACTCACAGAGGATCCGCCTCCCCATTCCAAACACGCCATTTTTCAACAACTCAGTCAGACTGTTCAGCCCCGAAGGATTTGGCTAACCAGATCGAAGTCTGTAGCGGCTGCCTCCATCGCCCTTGTGCTGGGAATTTCTGTTCTGTATTTCATCTCCTCACCTGTCCAACCGCCACAAGTTAGTGTTTCCGTTGCCGGAGCACGAAAAGGCGACAGCATGACGCGCATGCAGCAGGCAGAGAACGGCTACATCTGGCTTTATATCAGAAATGAAGAACCCCTCCGCATCTCCCCAAAATTGATTGAAATGGTACCGGCCCTGAAAGACACTCAGTCGCCCATTATAAAAAACTGGCAACAGAAAATGCTTGAATCGTCCTTTGCGCCTTCAGGTTCCAATTTTTTGGACATTGCCGAATTGTCCAGACTGCTGGAAGAGGAAAAAAACTAAAGGTCCCAGATTTTTCGGCTTTCATTAGCCTGAATGATCAGCATATCACGTCCGTTTTCAGTAATAGCACCCCTTTCAGCCCCTTTTTTCAAAAACTCGGTCTGGTCAGGATTGTAGATCAGATCGTATAAATAATGTGCGGGTGTGATCGCCTCATAGGGTATATTCGGACATACATCCACGTTCGGATACATGCCGAGCGGCGTGGTATTTATGATCAGCCGATGAGCTGCAACCATATCCTCCGTTAGTGATTCATACGGCAACTGGTCTTCTCCTGCTGTGCGACTGATTTTCAGGAATGGTATATTACGTTGTTTAAGCACATACCACACCGCCTTCGCAGCGCCTCCGGTTCCAAGTACCAGTGCCTTTGAATGAGTAGGGAGAAGTTTCCTTTCCAAGGTCTGCTCGAAGCCCAAGACATCTGTATTGAAACCATGTGCTATTCCGGATTGAATGCGAATACAGTTACACGCGCCAATCTCCTTTACCGCCTCAGAAATTTTATCCAGAAAAGGAATGACGGATTCTTTATACGGTATGGTCACATTGAGTCCTTCCAACTCTGAAACCGACAAGAGAGACCTGATATCCTCTATTTTTTCAAGTGGATAATTGGCATAGACCGCATCCAGTCCTTCCCGTTCAAAAATTTCTGTGAAGTATGCCCGGGAAAAGGAATGTGTGAGCGGGTACCCTACCAGGCCGAATTTCCTCATTCAGCGTTTGATTTGTCGAGAAACAGATGAAAGGTATCTCCCCGTAGTCCGAGACGCATGGTTTCCAGGGGAATGATCTCTGTTGGGGCGATGTTACCCAGGTTCACGTTGGCACCCAGCAGCTCTATGAAATACAACTGCTGAGCTTTTTGGGGAGCTTCCCATATGATTCGCTCTCCGGGAATCTGTGTAAGTATTTCCTGTACAAGGCCTTCACGAACCTCCCCTGATCCACGATATATCCCAACATTTCCAGCTTCCCTTGCTTCTGCAATTACATAGGTTGACCCCGATTTTAGCTCAGCACTCATCAGTTCAATCCATTTATAGGGTGGTATGATGTGAGCCGCATCTTTACTGCCAACTTCGCTGAAAACTTTCCCATATCGGGTCAGCTTTTCGATATAGCCACACTTCTCTGCATGGGGAATAGTGATGGAGCCATCACTGACTTCCATATATTCTACTCCGTAATCCCTGCAAACCGCGATATAATCTTCGAACTGATTGCGAATCAGGAAGGCCTCAAATAACGTACCGCCAAAATAGATGGGAATATTATAGGATCGATAAATCTCGATCTTTTCTCGCAGATTGGGCGTTACAAACGAGGTACCGAAACCTAATTTTACCACATCAACATGCGGGTGACCTATGGATAAGAAATTCTTGACTTCTTCCATACTCAGCCCTTTATCCATCACCATGGTGATGCCTGCGGAACGAGGTTTGCTGAAACGTTCAGGTATCTGACTTAAATTGAAATTCATGTCGGCTGTTTTGAATGCCGCAAAAATAGGGATTAAACCCAAAGGATTGCATGACAAAAATCAAGGTTTTCGCATACGCCGGCTCTGAGCCAGCAGTTCTGCAACTGCAGGTACCTGCAGGTGAGCGGGATCCAGTGAGATGAATTTTCGTACCAGTGCGGGCGACTCTGCCAGTGCTCCCTGCAATTGAAGCAGCCCCTCTTTGGTTTGACCCATAGCAAAATAAACAGCACTGCGGTAATATGCCAGCACAGGTTTTTTACCTAAATACTGAAAAGCCTGCGAAATGTACGCCTCTGCTTCCTCCATATATCCGGCCTCGTATAAACAACGGATGAGGGCTTCCCAGCCTGATATGGCCTTAGGCTTCACATCAACTATAACTCTGTAGTGACGAATCGCTTCTTCAATATTGCCCAGGTGCTTTTGACAGTCGCCCATGGCAAGATTAAAATCACGATTCAACCGACTGATTTTAAGGGCAGTCTCCAGATATTTTACTGCCTTACCCCAGGATTGCTCGTTCATGTAGGTAAGTGCAATGTTGTAATATAGTTTGGCATCATCCTGATTCAGATGTGACGCCTTACGATAGTAGAGGCGTGCCATGGCATAATAGGAAATCTTGTCGTAACAGTGACCAATTGCCTCATAGATAACATCTTCCGGTCTGGCCAGCTCTACTACTTTCTGAAGCGCTTCAATGGCATCCCTGTATCGCCTGATGCGAATAAAAGCATCTGCCATATTCCGGTAGGCAAAATCGAATTTTTCATTGATGACGATGGCATATTTGTAGGCATCAATGCTTTTTTCATACAGCTTCAGACTTTGATAAGCGGCAGCCAGATTGAACCAGGCCAGTTCGTTGTATGGGTATTCGTCTATTATAGCCTGGTGTATTCTGATGCTCTCTTCATTTCTGCCGGTAAAATCTGTCCAAAAACAAATTTTATACAACGCCTCTTCATTGTTTGGCTCGTATTCCAGAATCAGCTTCAGGCAGTCGAATATTTTATCAAACTCCTCATAATCATCGTAAACATCGGATAATTCAAATAAGAGGTTGATTCGTTCCTCTCCTTCAAAAAAACCAATAGCCTCTTCCAGCAACTCAACAGCTTTCTCCTGTTCATCCAGTGCCAGGTAGGCATCTGTACGGAGAATATAGATATCAATGTCTGTGTTATCGAAAGCCGCTGCCCTGTCCAGATACTCCAGCGCTTCTCTGTATTTCCTGGACGCAATCAGTAAATCAGCTTTTTTAATGATGAGCGATGACGAGTACGGATACTGTTCCAATCCGATGTCAACCGCTTCCATCGCATGTACAATATCATCCTGCTCATCAAAATGATCTACGATTCGTTCAAATGCATCTTCGTAGAGAAACCCCTGCGCGCGTCCGGCTTTCAGGTTCTCAAATTTCCTGAGCAATTCCCGAATGTCGTCGTGCTCTTCGTGGTAAGGATCTTTGTTCATCATGTTTCGCGTACTGTAAAGTACACCATTTCACCGAATTGAAATAAAACAGGCCGATTTTCACCAGAAAATTATTTTCCACAGGTAAAATAGTCGGCTATTTTGATTTTTGGAATAAAATTTGTTAATTTTGTAAATATGCGTCAAGATAGACTCAAATCGCTAAAAACTGCTTTACGAACGGCTATGATCGTTATCGTGGCTACCGTTCTGTCGAGTGATGGATTTGCGGTTGACAGTCTCATTGATGGCGGTAAACGTTCGAAATCCTTTTCATCCATCAAAGCGGATCTTCAGTTTTCGCTCAAATCAGGATTTCATTTCCAGAATTACAAACTGACCTCAGTGAGGAAAGCTCCCAACATGGTAACATCCAGTTATTTCATTACCTATCACCGGGGTAACGTTACCATTGCACTGCCTTACAAAGGAAAGTCAAAGTTTGTTCAAAAGTTTAAGACACCTGAACGTCCTTAAGCTTGTTATTGAGTTCAGCGAATCGATTTCAACCCCTCTTCATAGGTCATTTCGCGGTATCCGCTTCTGGGTATATCAAAACGTTGTACGGGTATTGGGTCGAAGCTGATCTTACTCGCTACATATCGTATTACCAGCTTGCCGGATACAGATTCGAATTCAAGAGGAATGCCGGGTAAATCGCGGAATTGTGCATCATAGTCTTTGTTTTCAGACTGTATTTCTTCCGTAAAAAACACCGTGAATGTGGTACCGTCTTTCATTCTGGCAATGGCCCTCGAGCAATTATAGCCGGCAATGACCTTTTTCTCCGGCATACGCGTAAAGGTTATGCCTTCATACCTTTTGTTCTTATCGGCCCAGTTGGCCTTGTTTAAACGAATTAATAATTTCTGCGCTCCGAATTCACGCAAAACCACTCCATTACCGGTTCTGCTGTCAAAAATAGTCGCTGAATTTCCCAGGGCTGTCCGGATTTCAGAACGGGAAAGGTTGCCTTTAATAAATACACTGGCGATGGCACCGTCAAATGCGTCAGCCATTCCGGGTGCCGCATCATTTGTCTGCACCGTGACATCATATACAATAGAGCCTTCCGATAAAAGTTTTTGAGCCTTTGCTTCGATCAGCAATGATATCAAAAGAAAGGTGGTGAAAATCCTGTTCATATCTTTAAGATAGCAAACTTTGCGACAGGGTTGTCAACCCGTTCAAAGGTTATTTTTTTCCCGTCTTCTTTTTCATATCATCCAGTTTCTGCTGGGTTTGCTGCATGGATTCCAGGCGCTCCTGCCATTTGGGTTTGGTAACCGGCTTTTTCTTATTCTCCTCAATCTTAGCTAGGATCTTGTCGTGATCAATAATGAACCGCTGGATCACAAACTGCATCAGCAGCGTAATTACGTTGGATACAGTGTAATACCAGGTCAGCGCCGCAGGCAGTCCATTGAAAATACCCAATAGCATAATGGGGAAAATATAGGGCATGTATTTCAGCATGGGATTGTCCTGATCCGGAGTCATACTCATACTGTAAATAGAAATAAGCAGACTGGTAAAAACAGCCAGCAGTGTGAAAAGGCTGAGATGGCTGCCGATGAAGGGAATGTTGAAACTCCAGGTCAGAATCTTATCATAGGAAGAGAGATCCTGAGCCCACCAGAACGACTGACCACGAAGGCTGATCTCTGCATTGAAAAAGCTGTACAGAGAGAAGAAGATCGGAATTTGCAGCAGGGCCGGAATACATCCCCCCAGCGGGTTTACCCCGGCAGAACGGAAGAGCTTCATCTGCTCCATGCTATAGGCCTGCTGATCATCCTTATGCTTTTGCTTTAGCAGATCCAGTTCCGGACGAAGCGCTTTCATTTTGGCACCGCTGAGGTAACTGGAATAAATCAATGGGGAGGTAAGCAATCGGATGATAATGGTAAGCAGTGCCACTACCAGACCATAACTGCTGAAGAATCCCTCAAATGCATTGAATACCGGCATGATGATCGCACGGTTGATGTATTTCACAAATGCATACGCACCCTGTCCGAGATTGATGATATCTTCCAGTTCTATTTTGTACGACTTCAGTATTTTGAAGTCATTGGGGCCGAAATAGAACTGAAGTGGAATACTGGCTGATGTACCCGCAGGAATAACTATATTCAGACTGGCCGTTGTGGATGCCACTTCCCTGCTGGTATCTGAGGGGGGAACCGTAGCACTCACTTCCGCACGAGAGAAGCCATTTTTTGCGATGAGGGTGTGATTGAAGAATTTCTGTTTAACACTGAGCCACTTCACACCTTCTTCCCATTGTTCAGACAATCCGTCTTTCATGGTGAAATAGTCGAACCCATCGGCATTTACGATGTCCACCTGCGTTTCGCGCCGTTCTCCAACCACGTCTTTTTCCTGCTGACGGGCTTTCACCTGCCAGACCAGTCCAAGTGTATTTTTCCCTAATAACTGAGGCACCTGGTTGAGGGTAATCGTCCAGTCAACCATATAGTTATCCGGCTTCAGAACAAAGGTGTGCTGTACAGACTTCCCGGTTGAATCTGCCAGTGTATACACCACAGACTGGTTACCGTCAGCGTCTTTATTAACAGGTGAAGCCGTAAAAAATAATTCTGCTGTTTCCGCTGTTGAGGACGGGGCGGTATTTATCCTGTACGTGAATTTATCGAATTCAGATGAGGCAAGCGTAACAGGAGTACTATCGTGAGATAGATAATCTTTCAGTTGGACATACGCCGGCTGGCCTCCTTTATTAGTGAAGCCTATACGAATACGGTTGTTTTCAACTACCGTAATCTCTTCTTTACCAAGTCCGGCATCTGCAAATTGTCCGGCTGCGCTGGTTCTGCTCAGCGTATCCGCACGAAGGGAATCCAGGGTTCTTACCTGTGGGTTGACTTTAGGTGCCAGTTTCGCGATGGAATCTGCAATCCTCTTTTGTTTCATCTCCAGTTCGATCTGTCCCTGTCGGGTAAAATAAAAATACCCAAAAAACAAAAAAGCAAGCAGCACCAGACCTATAATGGAATTTCTGTCGAGATTCATAATACCAATTGAGCGGCAAAGGTAGGGTTAAAAAAGGCAGGATTCGCGGACATCCTTATATCAGTTCTGAGGGAATTTCTGAATTCCTGAGTATGGCTTTCCGTTCAGCAGCTTCCCGGGCGGCCTTTACAAAACCAACAAAGAGCGGATGAGGGGATTCTACAGTGCTTTTCAGTTCGGGGTGATACTGAACACCTATAAAAAACGGATGATCCTCCAGTTCTACCACTTCAACCAGTCCTGTTTCCGGATTCCGGCCGCTTGCCAGCATGCCCGCCTGTTGATATCTGTCCAGATATGCATTGTTAAACTCCCAGCGATGCCTGTGACGTTCATGGATCTGATTTG
>CANHUD010000045.1 GCA_947463665.1 Sphingobacteriales bacterium | reverse complement strand
TGTAAGTTCAACTAATAAGTGCAATTTTTTCGAGTAGCACTTGATTAGGGGTTTTATAATTAAATTTTCTAACAGGTCTATTGTTCAATAATTGTTCAACACGTTTCACTTGATCACTGGTTACGCTACTAAGGTCTGTCTTTTTAGGGAAAAACCTTCTGAGCTGGCCAATTCTATTCTCAACAGTTCCTTTATCTTGGCTAGTATAGGGTCTGGTAAAATAGGTTTTTACATTCAAGGTATTAGCAACTGTCATATGATCAGCAAAGCCTTTATCGTTATCAAATGTAATGGTGTGAATAGGATAATTAACTTCACTGAGCTTCTTAATAATGGCTTTACTAACCACACGGCTATGTCTGTTCTTAAGCTTGTGCAGTCGTGTATGCAACATCGCTCTATCTGTCATTACCAACAATGCTCCTTTATGGTTTTTGCCCAACATAAAATCTACTTCAATATCACCTGGTCGACTGCGTTTCTGAACAATCTCAGGACGCTTTTCAATGGGTACACGATCATGAATAATACCTCTGCTATCCTTACGAGCCCCGCGTTTTCTACGCCGCTTACCATGTTTAAGCAACTGATAAATCCGCTTATAGCGCGTATCCGCTCGTTTATTACCATGTTTGCTTTCCCATATCCACTGATACAGCCATTCTATACTAACAGGGCATTTACCCGTCCTATGACCTTCAACACTTATAATCTCAGGGCTCCACTTTTCGTGCGTCAGCCACTTTACCGCTTGATCCTTCATAGACCTGGTAAACTTTACCAGCTTAGGTTTGAGTTGATGGCGCTGTTTCGTTTTGCGATCAGCATTGGTAGCAACATATTCACCAGCCGTTCTGCCTCGTTTGGCAATGTTCCGATTCAACTCTCTACTTATCGTAGACGGATGAACACCGATTTGCTGAGCTATCCATTTTTGTTTCATTCCTGCCTTAAGAAAGGCTTGAATCTGATACCTTTGTACCAAACTGAGCTGAGTGTAACTTTTAGACATAAGCAATCCAAAGATTGCACTACTCGGTCAAATGACAAAATGCCCTTAAAAGCGTTTTGTCATTTGTTTTCAAAAATTGCACTAATCAGTTGAACTCAGCATCTTTAATTCTTAGTTCTTTCTCTATTTTATTTCTACTACTGATAAATTCATTTTTTAATTCATCTATTTCCATATATATCTTATTTAGCTCATCGGGATTTATTGAAATATATTTTTTCAACAAAGCTATATTATCGGCATACTTAGATTGTATGATTTCTGGTTTAATATAGTTTAAAGTTTTTTCCAGGTTGTTCTGAATAAGTTCAATAGGATCTTCTACTACATGCTGAATCAGGATTATGGATTTATAATTTTCTTCTATACAGCGATTAATGATTTCCAAATTATTTTTTAAATTATCTGGAAGACAGTCAAATGCAAAAGGATTTTTCCTAATGGCTATTTTAATATTTTCTGTATCCGATTTCAATTCATCAGGTAAAAAATAAAAAATATCTGGATAACGATTAACTATACTATGGATTCTTTCTGCATCGACCTGATCATTTTGATTTTTAAAAATCAGGACTTTTTCATCGTTATTCAGTGCATCTTGAAATAAATGTGGATTATTATTTCTGATATTTTGAGGAACTTGTTTTATTAACCATGGATATTTTTGAATTGCATCTTGAAAAATACTGATCTGTTCTATTGGTTCTAAAAATTCAATGGATAGATTATTTAATAATTGTAAATCTGAATTTATTGCTCGAATTTTTAAATCATAATTATTCCTGAAATTTTCCTCCACATATAATATTACTGATGGATTAATTTCTATTGCGTTTATAATAAATTCCTGATTTTGTTTTAGATTATTATGTACATATTTTATGCTTTTCGCATTAGATTTTATTGCTATTTTAATAAATTCTTCATTGTTTATCAACGATACAAATCTGTTGAGTTTCGTGCCGTCATTTTTTAAAATACTTTTGACTAATTCTAAATACTGAATATCTGTTTTCTCTATGTGATCTTCAAATAAATAGACATGTTGGTCGCTTGTCTTTGAATCATCAGATAGAATATAAAATTTAAGGAGTTCTTTTCCCCATTCTATATATTCTTCTTTTCTCAGCAAATATTTAATTATACTTATGTGACTACCTAAAAACCTTCTTAATGATTCTGGCATTTCTTCCTTACAATCATTAAAGTATTCTAATGCCGGTAAAAAGTATTCTGCATTTCTCCGATCATAATCATCGATTTGATAGTTTTTAAAAATATGATCTACTATTTCATTATCAGTTAAAATATTATGTGGGGCTCTATCGAAGAAAATTTTTAAATCATATCTGTATCCATATTTATATTCAAAATATTCACTATGTCTAATTCTTATTTTGAATTTCTTTAGAACGAGATATTGTGGCTTTAATTCATTGAGTATTTCATCTATTGATTCGTTGTTGTCAAGATCTGCATTTTTCAATAGCAGAAGATAAAGGGCAACTAGCTGATAAGTGTTTTTTACTTTTCTATTTAATGTATTATATACCCACCAGCAATATTCATTAAATGATTTTTGTATATTTTCCTGTATGAGGTTTTCTATTCTAGGAGAACTATTCCATTTTATAAGATTGCTTGATAAAATTAAGTTCAATGTAGTGATAAGATTTTCGTCTGCAATTATATCTTCAGCTTCGCAAAATTTTCTTAAAAGGTTCTTGAATCTAATCCGATTTTCTGGCGTTACTTGATTACTCGTAAAATAGCAAAGTAAAGTATCTCTAAATAATTTCATAAGGTATTTTTATGAGTTTAAATTTATTCGGAAATTGAAAGATCATTATCAATAGTCTTAAAGAATTAATGATAAAGAATTGGTTAATTTGATGTTATTGTTTTTTTAAATAATGAACAAGCTGTCCAATTACAAAACAATCTAGTTGAATGTAAATAATTCTTAAGCTACCTAAAGATTTGACTCCAATAGCATCAATTTATCCAGCTCCATAAAAATTTACTCTCCTGGACTGGATCACTAAAAAACAACCTCACATCTATACCCACTTTTGCCATACTTCAATCCTGCATTCTCTCTTAACTGAACCTGTCTCCTAAACGATCGGTTAAAAATATCAATCCGTTCTGCAATGATTTTTAATCCCAGACCATGACCCTGTTTTAAAAATACAGCATCCAAACCGCTCGTGTTTTCAACGCCCAGGATAATCTTTTTCCCATCCTGCCGAATATCAACCCATACGCACCGCATTCCATTTTCAGCTGTGGAATACTTGATCGCATTCTCCACCAGCGGCTGCAGGATCATTGCCGGAACATGAAGTTCCATAAGGCTTTTATCCGTTCTATCCGGAAGAAAATACTGAAACGGTTTATCCATTTCCACCCGCTTTGCCTCCAATTCCAAATAACTCTCTATAAATTTCAATTCCTCTTCCAGTGTAATTTCTGATTGATTGATGTTTTCCAGAAAATACCGATGCAGCGCTGAAAACTGTGAAATAGTCTTTGCTGCCGCATCCGTTTTCTTTTCCAGTACCTGGCAGTAGATCAGATTCAGCGAATTGTAAATGAAATGTGGATTCAGGTTTTGCTTGATGAGCTGTAGCCGACTGTTCATCAATTTTTTTTCATAAGTTCTCTTAAGTAAGATGCTCCTGAATACAAGGAACATAATCAACAGCAAAATCCCAATGATGATCGGATAAAAGAATACGGATTCCGTAAATTCAACTTTTACCCGGAATGATATTGGGTCCATCTTCGTTCCATTTAGCCTAACCTCCATCCGGTAGTCTCCTTCTTCCAGTCCTGAAGGAAATGACATTTCATTCAAAAGAGTATAAAGCGTATCTGTACGCTCTCGTTCTTTCTGAATGATCAATTCTTTCAGGCTGTTTCTTTCTGCTATGAAATCATCGTTTAAAAAGTGAATACTAAAAGGAGATCGCTGATAAATACCTCTCGATGGTGTTAAATTGGTTTTTACAGCCGATGGAAGAATTGCCGATCCAAATTCAAACGGATCAATCTTAGTAACATAATTCTCATAATTAAAGTAGAGAAATATTCCATCATTCACCGGTATTTTTCCACTTGAATAATTACCCAGATATCGGTAGAACTGAGGCCGTCCATTTCCTTTATCCACTTCCAGATATCCCCGTGCATCTCCCAGATATAAACGATTACTGGCAGTTTTCACCCAGTTCGGATAGAAGTCACTCACTAAACTTTGGAAGGATCGTTCAAAAAGGTAATCCAGTTTATACGGATGTAATCTGATCCGATAGGCGCTCAGTATACCTCCTTTCAATGTCCAAAGTGTATCACCACTTACCGAAATATTATCCAATGTATTGGGAGAGTCTTCAAAACTATGTGTAAGACTATCGTAAAATTGGAATCCACCATTGTTGCTGTAGTACAGAATGCCTTTCTGGTAAGGCAGAGCTGTTATCTCCGTTCCTACCTGCTTACTGGTCTTGATCTCTTCATTGCGAAGATCAATTTCCGTTATGAGATCGTAGAATGAGGAGAACAAAATGAGTCGGTTTCCGATCTTAAGCATTCGGTTCGACAACATTTCTCTCTGCCGATTAAAATCATAGCTCCTGATCTTTTTTCCGTTCGGAGCATAGAGATGCACGCTCACCCCTGCTAAAACAGCGATGGTATCTTTCCAGGTAATGACATCCAGAATGGTTCTGGATCGGAGGTTTTGCGATTCTGCCCTGACCAGCACCTTTTTTTTCTTATTCTTCCAATCCAACTGCCATACAGCAAAGGTGTTAAACAGGTATCCGGTATGCTGATCAGCGGAAACATATTGAGCATCGTTCAACTGGTTTAAAGGCAATTCAATTGAAGTTCCGGGGGTTGTCCAATAAAATAAACCCCGATTGGCCGTACCCATCCAGAGCGCTTTCCGCTTATCATCCGCCAGTAGCGAAAGACCATAGAAATTGTTCCGAAGATTCTCCATTGAACTCACCCCGGGTTGAAACACCATCCCCTCTTGCATATTATCCGGTACCCCGATAGCCAGGTAGGGTGTAGAGTCAATAAAACATACATCCCAGGCTGGAAAATGCTCTCTTCCTCTGGGTGCGTATAATTCAGCAGACGCTGATCGGCCGTCTGCATAAATACGCTCGTAATATCCGTCACCGCCTGCCAGTAATTGTTGCTCTGTAGTTATCAGACATAAGGAACTACCGTCCAGCTTGGGAAGTTTGCCTGAAAGTATATACTGCGTAGAAACAAGAGAATCGTTTCGGAAAGCGTGCAGGCTTTTGTCACTCATCCCATATTTGGTGAAATAAATTTTTTCCTTAAAAAGGGCAACATCGGTATAAAATCCATTTTTTGCAACTCGCCTGATCTGATGAAGGGCCCATCTGTTTTTTTCGAATGTAAAATAGACGGGAACCGATCGGTTGGTCAGAAAAACGGTATCCCTAATGATCCGAAGCCTCCTGCAAAGTCCGGTCTGGGCGGAATCAAATTGTTGCGATAGTGTACCGTCTGATGCCCGAAAAATATAAATTCCTTTGTACCTCGTGCCAATAAAAATATAACCCCGTATGAATTCCAGTGCCCAAACGGGCTGATTGCCAATAACAGCTGTAATCGAACGATATTTTTTCCCCGCCGATCCCGGAATGGCAACGCCCTGATCCGTACCACACCAGAGGATACCCATCGGATCTTTTTTTACCACAAAAATCTGGTTCGATGAAATGCCGGTATGTATATCCGCTTCGGGTAGTAGATTGACCGGTTGAGCCTGTAGGTATTGTATGCCGATTATCAGGATACTAATGATGAATGGGGATGTTTTTCGAAATGGGGTGTTCATCCAGCGCTGTTTATCGGCTAAAGATCGGACTATTTCCCAATCTTCCTTCCCCTCACTTCTGCCACGATCTCCTTTCCATGCCGGAGCGTGCCGGTTTCCGGCATACCCAATTCCTGAGGTGATGGCCCCATCCAGCTACTCTTCATTCCGGCTATACTAACCTTACCGGTGGATGGATCAATACTTAATGTGGCAAAAATTGCTTCTTTATACGGACAGGTATATTCGATCCATTCATATTGCTTCATTACATTGGCCGGATAGGAATCGTGTTTGAACTTACCGCCTACCCAGTAATACGATGCAGAATTAATGTGTACATATGTTACGCCGCCTACACTGAATTGCGCATCCAGATGCGAATGTCCATTCATGGCCAGCAGGATCTTCCCGGCATGAACACCCAGCAGTTGCTGAATCTCCGCGGCATTGTCTACCGCCAGCTCTCCGGCCAGTGGCTGGTGCGAAACGATCACAACAGGTTTATCTGCCTGTTCCAGTTCCGTTTTCAGCCACTGCACCTGATCTGTATTTATGAACGATGCATACCCGCCTTTGTAGCTGGGTGAGCCTTTATCATTACCATCCAGTACCAGAAAACGCACGCTTTCCACATCCTGACGGTAATATCGGCCAGGCATACCCCAATAGGCAATGCATTGCTCTTTGGTATATCCTGCATCGGTATCGTGGTTGCCGATCACATGCATCCGCACAGGATGAGCCTGGTTGAACAGCTCGATCACCTCTTTGTTCTTCGCACCCGGATAGGCAAAATCGCCCATCTGCAAAAGCGCATCCACTTTTTGCTTCCCCATGTACGCTACAAAACGCTGTATTCGCTGCAGACCATCGTGCATGATGTCCTGATGCAAATCGGTGATCACACCGATGGTAATGGGTTTTCGATTGGTACCAAAAGCGGCCAGCACAGAAGAGGATATCGGCAGTGTGAGTGCTGCGCCTACAGTGTTGCGGAGAAAAAGTCGACGGGTTTGCATAGCCCAAGTTAACAAATTTGAAGTAGCCTATCAAATGTCAGGAGGCGATCAATCGCACTATATACTCCTAAGTGGGTATACAGATTTTTGCTTTTAAACATAGTTTTACCCGATTACCGGTCTGAAATAACAGACCTTCAATTAACAATGCGATTTCTTGTATGAAAAGAAACTACATCGTCCTTTTTGCAGCCGTACTATTAAGTAGCGTCTGTACCTATTTCCTGGCAAATGATAAAGATGCAGTGCATGAATGGCAACTAAGAAATAGCATATCCTCAAAAAAGTTGGATGATTGCCATGCCGTAATAGACTCTCTGAACAATGAAGTGTTTATTTACAGGACCAATCAGGAACGCTATGAAATTGCCATTGAAATGTTCAAGGAAGTAAACCCGAAGGGATATGCACAGCTACAATACATCATCAGCCATAAAACAGAATAACCCATTAAACTGATTCTATGATCATTTTCGTAAGACCGGCTATTGCCATAGGTTTATTCGTTTTAGCATACAGCGGCTACACAGATGTTTTTCAGGTAGATGAATTAAAGAGGTTTGATATAGACAGTATTAATCATGAGTTGTCGGTACAAAACAGGTTTATCCAGGTTGATAAAGGCTTTGTTACCAACAAGTATGCTGTTGAAATGAATTCTTTCAACAAAAGTCTGCCTCTGTACCTGTATTACCCTTTGATTTCGGCGAAGGATTATCAAATCTTTTTGGCAACAAAGGTTACCGACGAACTAATGCAAACGAAAACAAAATTGGAGATTCCTGCACATGTAATCATCCGCAGAGATGCTACTGACATGAACAGGAGTTGCATCCAGAATAATTCCTGCATCGCAGACTTGTATGAACAACAGGCTGATTCAGGAATTTCCGTAAAAGGATTAACCATCACCGGGGAGTATGCTGTTGCGCCTTCCATCAGAATTGAATTGAAAGAAATGGGCTACATCCTTCCAGAAAAAGTAGTGGTACTGGAAGAAAACTATGAACCAAGTGCATCCTGGACAGCATGGCTGAAATTGATAGGAGGGGTAATTGGTTTGCTTTTGATCATTGACTCCTATTTTCCCGGGAAACGTAGATAAAGGTTCTCCATCATTTTTCTATATACCCCCAAGTGGGTATACAGGCTGATGCTTTTAAACATAGTTTTACCCGATCCCTCGTCTGGTATGACAGTAGGTTAATTGTTTAACATCTAAATCAACACGTTATGCATTTTCGGTTATTTCTGATTTTTTTTCATGTATGTTTAATTGCTCCGCTTCTCAGTTTTGCTCAGGGAAGAGCTACCGGACTTGAATTCAACGATGATGCCTATGCGCAGACAAGGATGTTATCTCCTGCGCTGAAATTTTCAGGAGCCGATCTCCCGAGTTATTCCCTGCGCAAATATTGCCCTACTCCCGGCGATCAGGGGAATATCGGTTCCTGTGTAGGCTGGGCCACCGGATATGCCGCACTAACCATTGCCGATGCCATCCGCACCAACAATACGAATACATCCGCCATTACAACTAGCGCACGCTCTGCTATGTATATCTACCTGCAGATCGTAAATTCCTGTCCCCAGGGTACATTTATCAGCGATGCACTGGAAACTGTGAAAACACAGGGTGATTGCCTGCACAGGGAGTTTGGAAATGGGAAGGAGACCTGCAATTCAAGTATACCATCCACACTTCGTACGCTTGCTGCAAATTTTAAAATCCGCGATTATTATACGCTCTTTGATATTGCTGCTCCAGAGCAGCAAAAAATCACCGCTACCCGAAACAGCATCAGTGCCAATAAACCGGTTGTCATCGGTATGAATCTAAAACAATCTTTTAATAATGTTGGTTCCGGTGGGTACTGGAAGCCTTCCATGGCGGAACAGAACATTGGAGGTCATGCCATGACGGTGATCGGATATGACGATCAGCAGCAACGGTTTGAGATCATGAATTCATGGGGAACAGCATGGGGAGATCGTGGTTTTTTTACGATGTCTTACGCCGATTATGCCCGTCTATGTAAGTATGGATACCAGTTCACACTTGAATCGGAATCCCCTTCTCAGACCGTATCGCTGGAAGGAACTTTCAAGTTCAAGAAACTACAGTCCGGCAGTTTTACTGAAACTCCGGTTCGACTGAGCAATGGCGTTTATACCATTGACAATGTTCGTGTAAATGATTTTTTCAGAATATCCACAGCCAATATGCTGAAGGATAATTTTCTTTATATATTCAGCATCAAACCGGATCAGTCGGCAGAAATTCTGTTTCCTACTTCCAGAAGAATTGATGCAGTAACCATAAAGGATATCCCGGTCATTCCTTCAGATGATACCCGACTTGAAATTCCGGCAGATGAAAAACGTGGTCTCACCACCGATATGCCCGGTGAGGATGTGCTGTGTATCCTGTATGCAGCGCAGGAACTGAAGGACATTGACGACATTGTTCGAAAAGTAAAAAATGCCAGCGGTGATTTTCAGTCGAGGCTTCAAGCTGCGTTGGGGAACCGATTGATGCCATCGTCCGCTATATCCTACCGTGCAAACGAAATGGGACTGTCAGCGAAAAGCTCAAGAGGATTTGTAGCGCCCATTATTCTAAAGGTCACGGTAAAATAAATTTTTAAACCGATGAAATCATTCATAATCTGGTCGATGGCTGTTTTATGGGGTCCCTCCCTATGCAACGCTCAGCCTAAACCTGTTGCAAAACCTTCATCAAGCGATACGCTTTCCTTTAAAATGATTCCGGTCAATTCGGAATACAAACAGGAATCGGATACGCTCGTAAAATCATCCCTGAAGTATGATTTTATCAGTCAGTATCCATTTGTACAAGTGCATAAGCCACTATGGAAGAAAGGCGATAAATTCATTTTCAGGTTCGATCAATTACCGGCGAAAGGTACCCTATATGTTTTCAGTATTGATGATGAAAACAACATAAAAACACATCCGGCCGTTGTGTGTAAACCTCTGAAAAAAGGTCAGTCAATCGTATATCCTGGAACAGCAAAGGTTTTTGAATTTTCACATACCGGAACAGAACATCTTGTTTTATGGTATAGTGAAAAACCGTTTCCGGAAGCATCAAAACTGATGCAACGGGTGGAACTGACCATTGGAACGATGGTGAAGCGGAACAATGGTCAGCTGGGGAACAGACTCCTGCTTCCCAGATCCAGCTGGCATCTCACTGAATCTTCGTTTGGATTTGTGTTAGACAGAAACAATTTTACCTTCCCTAAAGACTTTGTACTCCCTTTAATTATTGAAACCGTTGTTCATAATTAAAATCATGAAAAATGAGGCTGCTGTGGATGTTAATGCTACTCTTCGTGTGGTCGGTTCCTGTGGTTTGTGTGGCACAGACCAATCCGGGTAATGCATTTAACGGGAAAATTAATGAAGCAGTAACCATCTGCCCTGAATCGAAAAATGCTTTTTCGGATAATGAGGTTATAAAGTTGATCGATGAACTGACTCGGATTTCCAACCTGCAAAACAGATTCATCGTTCAATCCTGTCCAGGTATAGATAATTGCCAGGCGGTCTATTACGATGGGAAGCCCTATATCCTTTACAATGCTGCTTTTCTCAGTGAGGTAAAACGTCTCAGTTTTTCAGATAAACAACTGGTAACCACAGATAAGAACTGGGAGGCGCTGGCCATACTGGCACACGAACTCGCCCATCATTTCAACCAGCACCTCAACAATCCCCCGCCGGGAATCAGTGCCCGGCAACTTGAATTAGAGGCTGATGAATATGCGGGTTCCGTACTCTACCAGATTGGTGCTACACTGGAACAGGCACAACTGGCCTTTCAGTCGGTGCCGGATATTGAGACCTATACGCATCCGGCAAAGAAAGATCGGCTTGCAGCCGTAGAACGCGGATGGCAGAATGCTAAAAAAAGATTTCCGGGTTCCGGACCACAGGAGCCTGTAAAGCAAGCAGTAAAATTCATAAGCAATGCAGCAGGCACTCTGTACATCGATGGAAGAAGAATGGCAGAACTCAGAATGGACCAGCCTGTTACGCTGCTTATTTCAAAGGGCGAGTCTTTACTCAGACTGGTTAGTACGGAAAATGAAAAAGATGTTGCAGAGGGATCAGTTTCAATCAAAAACATTACCGATGCATTCTTCTATCGGTTTGATTTACAAAGGATAAAAGAGGAACGGCTCAACCTGGCTCAACGCACGCTCAATGAGGGAAATACAGCCCTTGATAACCGGAATTATTCGTTGGCATTCAGTAGTTTCAAAACGGCTGCTGACCTTGGGAATATAGCCGCCCTGAATCAGGTTGGCTGGTGCTTTCAGAACGGATATGGTACTCCCCAGAATTACCAGGCTGCATTGCAATGGTACACACGTGCCGCTGATAAAGGACATGGAATGGCTATGAATAATATTGGATGGTTGTATCACGATGGCGAAGGTGGAATTGCAAAATATATCCAGAAGGCCGTGGAGTGGTTTACGAAAGCTGCGGAGTTAAATATATCCAATGCGCACTATGCACTCGGACATATAGCAGAATCCGGTGAAAATGGCGCTAAAAATTATAAGGATGCCTTTTATTGGTATAACCGTGCAGCAGAATCCAATCATAATCTGGCCATTAGGGGATTGGGCAGTTTGTATGCATATGGGCTGGGGGTCCCCCAAAATGAAGACAAAGCCTTTTCTTATTTTGAGAAGGCGGCATCCAATGGAAATATCCATTCGATGTTGGTGGTGGCAGATTGTTACCGAAATGGGAAATTAGGTCGGAAAAAAAATAAAGATCTGTCAGAACAATGGTATAAAAAAGCATGTGATGCCGGAAATAAAGATGCCTGTGGTAAGGATAAACCGATACTCATATCGTACTAATGATTATTACCTGCGTATGATTCCTCAATAACTCCATCGCAACCGCAAAAATCCGGTATGCCCCAGTGCACCAAAATTCGCTGTCTCCGCAAAGAACGACTGCCATACAAAATCAATGTCCAAGTTGGTTTCCAGATTGTATCGAACCCCGGGAAATATAATCAGCCAGTTCGTTCCGGGCGCAAACAATATACTAGTCGTAAAGGATAGTAACGGCGTGATCTGTCTGGAACCATGTACGAGCAGATTCCACCTGGTAGGCATGGGCGTTTCTGAAGAAGTACGTATGGTCAGCAACCGAAGATCGGCCACCGGCTTATGCAAACCGTTCTGGTTATAGAGCAGGCTCATCGATCCATACCATCCGGATTTAAACTGGTAATCGCTTTCAAGAGAAAGCAGCCAGTTGAATGGATTCCCATAGACCTGTACTTCTCCTTTGAAACCGGCCCCGCCGATGCTCCCTGCCCATCCGCCACCGATCGTCACGCGTTTGCCCCGTATGCCCGACAATAACTGCCAGTCGTACCCGCGTACATTCCCCGATAACCGCGCTGCCAGGATCTGTCCGCTCCGTGTCCTTGCCAGCGCCACATCCAGCAACTGTCCGTTGGGCAGGCTATGCTCCACCTGGATGGCCTCACTGCCGGGTCTTTCCTCGTAATCAAAGTCCAGCAGATTGTAATGATTGAACAGATCGTTCGGATTCCAAAACGTATGCATACCCCAGTTGATGCGCTGCCGGCCGGCGCGGATCACACCTTTCCGATATCGGTACGCGATCCATAACCGTTCTACATTGGTGTGCAACAGGGCCGATCGCCGCTGGAACCAGGTAAGGGATAGATTCGATTTTTCTTCCTCATTGCGCAGCTGCTGCCGGAAGTTTACCCCACCGCGTACCTCATCGCCCACAAATAATCGATTCCGGATGTCTAAGCGGCCACTCCATCTGGAAGCTGGATTCCACGCAATG
>CANHUD010000044.1 GCA_947463665.1 Sphingobacteriales bacterium | reverse complement strand
GCCAATGGATTGCCGCCTTCCCATCCCGGCCCCCACGAACCATCCGAAAAACGCGCAGCATAGATCGGTGGTACCCTGTAAACCTGACGGAACAATTCGCTATACCCTACACTCGGCAGATTGGTGATCTCTCTGCGGAGATTCATATCAAACTGAAAAGCTAATTTTTCAGATGCCTTATAATCCGCATTCAGCCGCATACTGTAGCGCTTAAATCCTGAATTATAGACAATACCATCCTGGTTCATATAGTTCAGCGAAGTCAGCAGTCGGATACGATCCGTTCCACCATTCAGGGTTATATTCTGCTGGTGCTGAATACCGCGTGTAAACGTAGCCTCCTGCCAGTCGGTATTGGGAAAACGATCGGGATCCTTGGCATGATTGGCCATGTAATTGTTAATGTAATCATCCGTGAAACGGGGAGCCGCCCCTTCATTGGTCAACGCCTCGTTATACATCCGCATGAACCCGGGCGCATCCAGGTACTTCGGCCTGTCAACCGGTTGCTGAAAACCATAGAATGCGTCATACTCAACTTTCATCGACCCGGATTTCCCCCTCTTCGATGTAATGAGAATAACCCCTGCAGCCGCCCTTGAACCATAGATCGAAGCAGAAGCAGCATCCTTTAAGACAGAAATGGTTTCAATATTAGTTGGATCAATATCTCCAATACCGGAAACAACCCCATCAATCAACACCAGTGGATCATTGTTACCCAATGTTCCTATTCCCCGAATGCGGATCTGAGCCGCCTGACCCGGAACACCGTTGAACTGTGATACCGTAACACCGGGCAACATCCCCTGAAGGGCAACGGTAGTATTAAACACAGGTCGCTTGGCAATCTCGGCACCACTGACCACCGAAACAGCACCGGTGAGATTCACTTTTTTCTGTTTGCTGTAACCAACCACAACCACCTGTTCCATCACCGCCGACTGGTTTTCCAGCTGAACATTCATAAAATCATTCGATACTGCCAGCTCAACAGTTCTGAACCCCACTGCCGAAAATTGTAATACAGAAGAAGGACGTGTCTCCAGACTGAATGTGCCATCCTCTCCGGATAGTACCGTAGTACCGGATGACTTATCAGTAATGGAAACTTTTGATACGGGACTCCCCTCCATTGATTTGATCAGACCTTTAACCCGAATCGTCTGTGCCGAAACCGAGATGCACAGAAACTGAAAAAGGATGAACAACATACAGGAAGAGAAAAAATGAAATCTGTTCATAAGCAAAAGTTGTAGGATAAACATAGCCACTTTATGAAGTGTACAAACAGGTCTCATTTCAGAATAGCCTACAAATCATATCGAGAACGATAACGGTAACGAAAACGATAGGTAGTTTTTTTTTGAACCTTCCCTTATAATCAGATTGGATGGATACTTCAAACGAATTTTAATGTAGATTAGCTCCTATGGTTTTTTTAGAAAACTATCTAAAGCATACGGCTTGAATCCTTATATGTAACCAATCATTCTTCTATGCCACGCGTGAAATGCCCCAAATGCGCTCAGTTCGAAAACATACATAAGGCAGGTATCGTACGGAACAAACAACGATACAATTGTAAAAACTGTAACTATCATTTCATCCAGGATAAAAAGAAAACAAAAAATTCATCTGAGCCTGGCCGAAATGATAAACAAACTTCGATGCAGGATATTGCTCAAGCTGCCGGCGTATCCATAGCAACCGTTTCCAGAGCACTAAAAAATAAATCTGATATCAACCGGGAAACAAGCAAACTCATAAAGGAACTGGCCAATTCCATGAACTACCAGCCCAATATCCTCGCCCAAAGTCTGGTTACCCGATCAACGCATACACTGGGCGTTATCATCCCAAGCCTGGAAACTACTATTTTCTCAACCATGCTCAGTGGCATTCAGGAAGTAGCCGCAACAGCAGGTTACAGAGTTATCATCTGCACATCCAATGAAAAACACGAACGCGAAGTGGCCAATATTCAGGCACTCATGAATAATATGATCGATGGGCTGCTGATCTGCCACAGTATACAGACCAAAACATTTGAACACCTGCGCATACATCTCGGGAAAAGAATTCCGATCATACAGTTTTACAGAGTAGCTGTAGGTTTACCCATTTCCCAAATTCTGGCTAACGATGAATCCGGAGCAGAAGTTGTAACAGAATATCTCCTTAAAAAAGGCTGTAAAAAAATCGCCGTACTGCTCGGACCAAAAGAACTCTCCCTCACACAAAACAGATTGCAGGGCTATCTGAACATGCTCCGGAAATACAAGATAAAATTCGATCCTAAACTGCTCGCACATGTAGATTTTAGCCAGGAATCAGTCATAAGGTCCGTTAACAACTGGCTGGAGCAATTTCCAGAACTGGATGCTGTCATCTCTATATCAGACAAAAGCGCTGCTCAAATAATTACCTATCTTAAAAATAAAAAAATCAAGATCCCCCAAAAAATACGCGTGGTCGGATTTGGTAATGAATTTGTAGGAGAAATGCTGGCCCCAAAACTAACTACCTATGATACACAAACCCGGATCATAGGAGAAGAAGCTTCCCGTCTTATCTTAGAACAGATCATATCCGGTAGCCGGGATATAACCACCAAAACAGTTCCCGGTCATCTCATCATTCGTGAATCTGCATAACAACACACTATCTTGCCTACTCAAATTTTATCCAGTCTATACTGCATATATTTTTTTCTGACTGTCCCACGAAAACCAAATATACATGATGCGTACCGGCATGATTCTTTAACCTGATCTGTTTCTCCAGATATTTCCGACCATCCCCACGTTCCACATCCACCACACCCAGAACTGGCCCGGATACAGAACCAGAGCGGATCTCGATCTGCCCACCCTGATCCGGTTTCACCTTCATCCTAAAAGCAGTATTCTTCCGTACATCATAAACATTCGGGAAAGAAAGATATCCGCCAGGATAACATGTACGCACCTCAAATCCATCATCCGATTCCCCTTTTTCAACCTTTTCAGCAGCCATATACCATTCCGCCTCTATCTGATCCCAGCTAGCCCGATATTGACCTACCCCATTATCAAAATGCTTCGACAGCAATACCGTATCATCAACCATAAAACCGTCTTTCCGATAATGTACATAGGTGATATACGACTCGCGGTAACGCGCAACATCCTTCCCAAGATGAAACTTACACCAGGTATGAAACCACTGGTTGTTCCATTCAAAATAATTACCATGCGCCTGTGCCGTCAGCCCAAACTTGCCGAATCCTGAATTTCCCCTTTTTACATAAGGCCCATACACACGATCAGATGTTGAGAAATGGGAACCGGAAGAAAGATAATATACCCCCTTGTACGTATGTAAATTAGGCTTGTCGTCATTGTTCAGTACATCCATATCCCCCTCAAAATCAATGCGCCGGGGCGGCTCTGCCAATGATACCATATCCTCATTCAATCGGGCAATATAATAACCTAATAAAGGATCATTATCCCGGTGATGTCCAAATACAATGTAAGGCGTCCGCGAAGCATCGTTATCCGTCAATATGGTAGGATCATATTCTTTGGTTGTGGTCAGCCCTGTATCCAGTAAGGGCTTTCCTAATGCGTCCCGAAAAGGACCTGCCGGATGATCACCCACCATCACCCCGGTTGAAATATTCTTATTGGAAAAATAAAAATAATATTTTCCATTCCGAACACCCATATCAGTGGCCCAGCAATCATTCGATTTACCCATGTATGTTTCGGTAGGAAGAATCGTACGCTCATGTGTCCAGTGTATAAGATCATCAGACGACCATATATGCCAGTCGGGCATTACAAACCGATTACGTGTCTTAATGGAATCAATATCTCGGGTAGCATATAAATAAGCCTTTCCATCGTAAATAAAAATATGCGGATCAGCCATCCCCACATAAGGTACGATGGGATTCCCGGGCTTGTAAGATCGTTCCTTACCCAACCCCGAAGAAGCCGGCTGAGCAACCCCCGTCCGGCATACTACAAAACAAAAAATAAAAAAATATACCCAACCTTTCATATGCATATAGGTTTAAACTATACTTATCTGATTCTAAGTAAAAGCTACTGCTATCGAATATCCTGTCAGAAATTCTTTGCATTCATAAACGGATCATCGGCAACCAATTTTTTGCTGGTATATGTTGCCGATAACGCATCTGCCTGTTTCCGTAACTGCTCCAGTATACGCCTATACGTTTTCTGCCCCGCCAGATTGTTCGTTTCCAATGGATCATGCTTCAAATCATAGAGTTCCTCCGGCGCTTTGATAAACCGATATCGAAAATACTTCCAACGGTCTGTCCGAATGCCCTCACTCGATGGGATATCCGGATTGGGCCATAAATGCTCGATCAGCACAGCAGAACGATTCAGTTTCCCGGAACTCTTCCCAATGAACGATAACAGGCTCTCACCCTGATAACTCTTTGGGATAGCAACTCCGGCCATATCCAGAATGGTTTTTGGGACATCTATGTTCAACACCATTTCTTCTATGATCGTACGTTTCTTCACCCTTGGATCATAAACGATCAGCGGTACACGGATAGACATGTCGTACATGAGCCATTTATCCGCCAGCTGCCGATCACCCAGAAAATAGCCGTTATCACCCATCACAATGATGATCGTATTGTCAGCCAGACCCTTACTGCTCAGCTGCTCCCGTATCCTGCCGATCTCCTCATCGATCTCTGTGATCATGCGGTAATACCCTTTCACCATTTGCTGGTATTTCTCAGGCGTATCAAACCGCCATTTCCAGCGTACCCGATTGAATCCTTCCTGTACTTCTTTGGGCAATCGGGTGAAGTATGCATCGTCCGACAACAAGGGTTCCGGAATGCGAACATCGGCATACAGTGAGTCTGAAGTAGACTGCCAGAAATATTGCTCCCTTGAATTATCATGTCCATGAGGAGCACTGAAAGACAGCGATAAACAAAAAGGTTTATCCGCTGGCGCAGATTTAATAAATTCTATTGCCTGATGACCTGTATATCGGGTGAGATGAACCGTATCCCTTCCGATTCGCTTATAAAAATAACCACGCCTGTCGCCCCAGGTTCCGCGATCGTAAAATTCTGCTTTATCAAAATACGAAGCCGCTGAGTCAATGTTCACCCCTAACTTTCCGTAAAATCCAACATGATAACCACTCTCCTTCAACAGTTTCGGATAGATGACTTGCGCATACGGCTTCTGCAACACCGGCTTCTGAAAGGTATATGCATGCGTACGCTCATATAAACCGGTTAATATGGAAGCCCTGCTCGCTGCACAGATCGGCGTTGTAGAAAAAGCATTTTTAAAATACGTTCCGGATGTTGCCAGCGCATCCATCTGAGGCGTTTGGACAATCGTATTGCCAGCTACACCCAACGCATCCCAACGATGATCGTCAGTCAGAATAAAAATAAAATTCGGTTTGGATGACTGCGTAAAAACCAGCAGAGGTGTAAATAAACAGAAGTATATAAAAATAAAAATCTTCATATTGTGAATACATAAACGTGAACTAAAGTACGGAACATCTATCATCCCCTAAACTAAATTTAACCATTTTCAATAAATGATCATTTTAGTTCAATTTTTGATACCATTCGTAAATTGGATTATATAAACATGAAACGATACTAGTAAACAAATTATTTAGTACATAATTTACACTTGAATCTTCTAATCAAAAAGATACCCGTATACAAGACCCTGAGCACACTATTTTCAACTATATTCAATAAAGAATGCAAAAAGATAAAAATAAACATCTAAAATACCTTGTAGCGAATGCAGCCGATGAGTCTTGGGGCCTCTTCATCACTACTATTGGCTTCCAGTCCATACAAGCCAACACTCCTTACCCTCCTAAAAATCATCCTTCATCCTATCTGTTTCGAACAGAAGCAGGAAGACGATTAAACGAATTTCAACTGATTTACATCACAGAAGGAGAAGGGGTATTTGAATCAACCAGCTGTGAACCCCTGAAAATAACAGCAGGAACAATTATATTCCTATTCCCCAACGAATGGCACACGTATAAACCAGACAAAAAAACAGGCTGGCAGGAATACTGGATAGGATATAAAGGAATCTTCATAGAGAACCTCGAAAAAAATCAGTTCATCACTAAAAAAAATCCAGTCATTCATGTTGGGTTTCATGAACAAATAATAACCCTGTTTAAACAGGGAATCGAAATCGCCAGCATGCAAAAACCTGCCTATCAGCAAATGCTTGCAGGTATTACCCTACATATGATCTCCTATATTTCCTATATACATAAAAACAACGCATTCAGAGATAAAGGAGCAGTGCTTCTCATAGAAAAAGCACGGATGCTCATGAGAGAAAATCCCGAAGGGATGGACTCCCCAAAAATCATTGCCGACAAACTAAATATGAGCTATTCCTGGTTCCGAAGAACATTCAAACACTATACCGGTCTCTCACCGGCACAATACATGCTGGAAATAAAAATTCAAAAATCAAAAGAATTACTGATTGGCACCAATATGTCCATCAAAGAAATTGCCTATGTTCTAAAGTTTTTAAACGTCAGTTACTTCGTAACTTTCTTTAAAGCAAAAACCGGCTTAAGACCAGGTGATTATCGTAATCAGGGGCATTCCCAAAAATAACCGGTATGAAATATCTTTTGATCATAAGCTCCATCCTTACCTTAATCATATCCGCCAATTTCAGGAAAAACAAGTCTGGTAAAATACCAGACTCACTTGAATCCGGCTTTATCAACCCTCCGGATTCTATCCAAACGTCGATATACTGGTAATGGATATCAGATAATATTTCAGAAATCTTTCTTCCAACCAAAGTCTATTTCATAAAAGGCGTTACAATATCCCAATTATCAGTTCTGAACATATTTACCGGCAACCCCTCCCTGCTAAATAAGTTGGGCACAGCCGTATTACTGAAACCAAAACGAACAGATACCGGACTCGCAACAGAATCACTGCTTACTACTACTTTATTTTTTACAATACGAGCCTCCGCAGGAAAAAATCGCTGATCGGCACCCGCCACTTCAAAACAGGTAAGCCGTTCCCCCCGGGAAATTAACCCGTTCTCAGCATGTCGAAATTCCAGCGTCACCTTATTTTCCAGGATCGTATGCTTACTATATGAAGGACTGTAAGGCTGTATAGCTGAAAATCCATACGTATCATGCAACGCCAGATTAGCCAGTCGAAGCGCAACACCTACTTTTTTGGTCGGATGAATATTAAGCGTATCCGGAACAAGATCGGAAATAACCACCATCCCTGTCTTGGGATGCGTCGCAGAAAGCGTCTGCTTCTCCCGTAGAAGAGCCCCTATGTAGGGGAAAGGATATTTATACGGAGCGATCTGAACGTAATAAAAAGGAAAATCAAGTTGCCACGCAGCTCTCCACGAATCAATCATCCCCTTAAAAAGTTTATCATACGCATAATGCGCATTAACATTGGCCTCTCCCTGATACCAAATGACCCCGGCAATCGGAAACTGCGTCAATGGAAAAATCATGGCATTATAGGCAACACTATTTTCATGTGGCCGAATCGCATGAGGAGTTCGATTGGCGGCCCCCTTTCGTATCAACGCATTATTTTCGATCACATAAGCTGGCGTCCATGATTCAGCATAGGTACCGCCCCAACAGGAGCTGATCAACCCTACCGGTGTATGCAATTTTTCCTGCAGCTGCTTACCAAAGAAATAACCAATCGTACTGAATCGTATCATCTCTTCCGGACTGCAAACTACCCATCTGGCTCCTGGAATATGATCCTGAGGATAATAGGAAGTTAATTTAGGAACATAAAAAAAACGTATTTGCTTGTTATTGGCTCTGGGCGATTCTTCTATCGCCTCTTCCAGCTTGTTCAACCCCGACCACTCCATATTACTCTGCCCGCCACAAAGCCATACTTCTCCAATCATCACATCTTCCAGATCGATTGTATTCGATCCCTTGATCCGGATACTGTACGGCCCCCCGGAAGCCGGTGTGCGGATCTGTACCTCCCAACGCGCGTTACCTGTTGTGACCGTATTATACGAAACAGTATCCCAACTGGTGGTGATCGTGATTTTCTCCGTAGGATTGGCAGATCCCCAGAATTTGACAACAGACTTTTGCTGCAGTACCATATGAGAACCTAAAACACTTGGAAGTGTGACCTTAGCCTGTAAAGAAAAACAGATAAAGAAAGTCAGAAGTATCTGTACAACTCGAACTGCCATTTTTGATTGAAGTTTAGAATTAAATATAGAATACGCTATGCTATTGGATAAAATAATCAATTACAATCAAACTCTACACATCCTGTCAAATTTTAAACCAGATAAACAAAAAATAAAATACTAACCGCTTTCAAATAAATAAATTCCTAAAAATCATAGGTAATTGAACGCTGGACGTGTTATTTTAGTAACTATTATTACTCTTACGTTCAACTTGCTGATGACACATATTAAAGTAAACCCGGTTCTTTTTTTCGCTGCACTGTTCCTGAACATTGCTTCCGCCTGTGGACAAAATATGGCATCGATGAAAAAATCATTTGATGCGCCACCCATGAACGCAAAACCCCGCGTGTATTGGTGGTGGTTGTTCAACCGGGTAGATAAAGCAAGCATTACCAGAGATTTTGAAGAATTTAAGGCGAAAGGGATAAGTGGGGTAAACCTGATTTGTACCGGGGGATATGCCGGTAAAGCTCCTCTGCTAGGAGTGAAGTACCAAAGCCCTGAATGGTGGGAGCTCTTCCGCCATGCTGTTAAAGAAGCTAAACGAAACAATATTGAACTTGGCTTTAATCTTTCCGCCGGTGGCTGGACCATGCAAGGCCCCTGGGTAACAAAAGATAATGCCATGAAAAAGGTTGTGTCATCTGAATTAAAAGTTTCAGGCCCCTCAAAATTTAATGGTAAACTACCCCAGCCTGAAACAGTAGACGAATACTATCATGATAGTTGGGTACAGGCCTTCCGCGTTCAGGAAAATTCAAAACAAATTATTCCGGGTTCAATGGTGGATTTAACAGACAGGCTTAAACCTGACGGGCAGCTTGATTGGGAAGTACCCCATGGCCAGTGGATCATTTTGCGGAATGGCTACACACTCACTGGACATTTTTGGAGCAGGTGGTTTGCCTGGCCAGGGCCCCCGCAGGCCGATACTTTCGAAGGGGGCGATGGTTATGAAATCGATTATCTGAGTACATCGGCATTAGACAACCATTTCGAACATCTGGGCAAGCCAATACTTGAGGAAGCCAAAAAAGCAGGCGGAAAAATCGCCTATTTTTGGTCTGATAGCTGGGAATGTGGTAAACTTACCTGGACGCAGGATTTTCCCAACCAGTTCAGGCGTTTTCGTGGATACGATTTAAAACCCTATTTACCTGTCTTAGCCGGTTACACGGTAGATAATGAGGATGTTTCAGAACGTTTTCGTGAAGATTTTAACCGAACTATACAAGATTGTATTTCAGAAAATTTTTACGGTCATTTCATGGAGCTCTGCCACAAAAATGGTGTAAAAGTGGGCAACGAAGCCGCCGGACCAAACGACATTCCCCCAATCGATGCCTTGAAAAATCTGGGGTACTCTGATATACCCGCTGGTGAATTTTGGACGAACGGACACAGAAAAGCACCGAACGGATATAACTCAGATATGTGGCAAAGACTCAATTTAAAACAAACAGCCACAGCAGCTCATATTTACGGAAAACGAGAAGCCATGGCAGAGGCCTTTACGATGATGGACGGCGATGCCACTCACTGGGCACTGGGCCCTTCCGATCTAAAACCCTATGCCAATGATGCTTTTTGCGAAGGTATCAACCGTTTTATGCTGCATCAGGCTACCAGCCAGCCACCTTCCGACGGGAAGCCGGGCTTCGAGTTTTGTGCAGGACAGCATTTTACCCCAAACCTCACATGGTGGGAACAATCACCTGCATTCTTCACTTATCTCTCGCGTTGCCAGTATATGCTGCAACAGGGCAATTTTGTTGCCGATGTCTGCTTTTACCTGGGCGAACGATCCCCAACACTGGTGCCGCCAAAATATATTGTTCCATCCCTTGGCGCAGGATACGACTGCGATTACAGCAATGCCGATGTGCTGCTCAACCGCATGTCTGTTAAGGATGGAAAAATCACGCTTCCTGATGGAATGAGTTATCGTATGCTGGTGTTACAGAATTGCACTTCACCTTCTCCGGAAATCACGGAAAAGGTTGGTGCATATCAGCGATTACAGGTCTCTTCAACGCCCTCAGATGCCATGTCATTGGAGGTGATTCAAAAACTAAAAGAGTTAATCCTGGCAGGAGCAACAGTTGTGGGGCCTCCACCAGCAACTATTATCGGCCTGAAAAATTATCCGGAAGGTGATAAAAAGTTGAAAGAAATAGTAACAGAAATTTGGGGTGATCTTGACGGTAAAACCCGCACCGAACGAACATACGGAAAAGGCAGGATTATCTGGGGGAAAACAGCCCGCGAAATACTTCTTGCAGATGGTATAATGCCAGACTTTACATTCGGAGAACAAAATACCAATCCCGGGCAGTTTGATTACATCCATCGCAGGCATGGTGATATGGATATCTATTTTGTAATCAACCGAACAAATCAGCCTGTGAAAAAAGAATTTTCCTTTCGGGTAGCTGGAAAACAACCCGAAATATGGGATCCGGTAAGTGGTAAATTAAAGCAGGCAACAGCTTATCAGCAAACAAACACTGGCATTGCCTTAACACTGAATATGGAAAGCTTTGGATCCTGGTTCATCGTTTTTCAAAAGCCAATTTCCATTCAACCTCCCAAATCAACTAAACCAAATTTCCCCGAATTAAAGGAACTAACAGAATTCAGTGGTGCCTGGAATGTTTCATTTGACCCACAGTGGGGCGGACCAGTCAACACATCATTTGATAAACTTATAAGCTGGACCGACAGACCAGAAGAGGGAATCAGATATTATTCGGGCAAAGCCACCTATACAAAAACCTTCGATTTAGCCCCTGAAAAAAATAAAAAGAGAAGACTGTTTCTTGATATGGGTGAACTTAAAGATGTAGCCGAAGTGTGGCTTAACGGGAAGAATCTGGGAATTATTTGGAGTGCTCCGTGGCGTGTTGAAATTACAGATGCCGTTATATCGACAGGGAATAAACTGGAAGTTAACGTTATCAATTTATGGGCAAACCGGGTTATCGGAGATCTAAACCAGCCAGTCGAAAAAAGATTTACCAAAACACATGATGGTTTCCGTTTTGATTTTCTGGCACCCAAAACACAGTTGCTTAGATCTGGATTGTTTGGACCAGTGAGGTTATACAAGGCATATGATTAATGCGAACTGTTAGAAAAATCTATTGTTCTTTCTAACAATATTCGTTTCAAAAAAAGTGAGTATCAGCAAGAATTCCTGCCTGACAGCAGACAGGAAAACCTATATCAAAAATGCTAATCTTTTAAACTATAATACATCCCTTTGCACTACTGAAAAACGGTTGAATTTACACGATCAGCCATTGTAGTAAATCGCTTCCATTTCCGTCCAGCCCGAATGCCCTTCCAGCGGAACCTGCATCGTATCACATACCTTTAGCCATTCGATGTTCCGTGGCTCCATCGCTAGCTTGGCCATATCCGACTCAAACGATTCCCCCCTGTACTCGTAATAACCAAACTCATAGTAATCATCGCCGATCTTTTGGAGGAAAATACTAAAATTATGCAGATGATAGCGAAGTAACAGATCCCGTACCCCAGGATGAGCAGCTGCGTGCAGCCGCTTGTATTCCTCCAGACAGTCAGACTTTAGTTTGATAAGCATCCCTACTCTTCTCACCGTACGTTCAGAATAATCTACAGTTTCGTTAAACATATACTTTGATTAAGTCATTTACATTTATAATCCTTACCACCCCGCAACACCCAACGCTTCCGAACGATGATCATCGGTCAGAATAAAAATTATATTCGGCATGGTGCACAATGATCTAATGTACGAAATATACCTACTCATTTTGTTGTAACTTACTTTAAACTGAAACTATGCAAACACGTATCCAATATGCATCCGACCTGCATTTAGAATTTCATGATAATAAAAAATTCATGAAAAGAAACCCACTGCAACCCGTTGGCAACATATTGGTTCTGGCAGGAGATATTGTACCATTCAGGGAACTGGAACAACACAATGATTTTTTCAACTATGTTTCGGATCATTTTGAAGCCACCTACTGGCTTCCGGGCAATCACGAGTACTACCATTTTGATATAGCAAAAAGATCAGGTAAACTTTTTGAAAATATCCGCAGCAATGTGTGGCTGGTCAATAATGTTTCCATAGTTCACCAACAGACCCGACTACTCTTCTCTACGCTGTGGAGCCACATCAGTGTAGAAAACCAATGGCAGATTGAACGAAACCTCAATGATTTTCATCTTATCAAAAACGGAAGGCATCGATTTTCATCGGTCCTATACAATGAACTCCATCAGGAAAGTCTGGACTTCATTCAACAGGAGCTCAAATTATCCAAAGAGGATAGTATTTCTGTATTTACCCATCACTGTCCTACATTCCTTCACTACCCGGAAGAATACAAAGGTGATGCCCTAAACCAGGCATTTGCTGTTGAGCTGTTTGATTTCATTGAATCATCCCCAGTTGATTCCTGGGTGTACGGCCATCACCATAAAAATATCCCGGAATTCACCATTGGAAAAACCAGGATGCTGACCAATCAGTTGGGGTACGTTCACCGATATGAGAACCAGTTTTTCAGACCGGATATTTGTTTGTGATGTTCAAATTAAACCCTCACTCAAAATCTTTGTCATAATTGCATGATTAAAAGAATCATTGCTACTTTACTAATGTTCCTCACCGTAGGATCAATCGCCTGTAAAAAAAATGGTACTACTCCGGAACCTATGCCATCCAATAGCAGCCTCTATTTTCCCCCGGTCTCAGGATCGGAATGGCAGACGCTTACACCTGCTTCACTGGGATGGAACGAGGCGCAACT
>CANHUD010000043.1 GCA_947463665.1 Sphingobacteriales bacterium | reverse complement strand
CTGAAAGAAAAGAGCGCTGGTAATAACAGTCTGGTAGAGAAAATGAAGGGTAAGAATCCGAAGTTCAACTGGATTGAGTGGAACGAAGCGGAAAAAACCGGTACATTCATCGCCATGCCCGAGAGGGAGAGTGTTCCTGAGAACATCAAGGAGCAGCTGATCGTTGAATTGTACTCTAAATAATAACCCATTTCACATTCCGGCCTGTGCCGGTCACTCATTAAACCAGAAATTTAAATATGGCCATTTTAAATTTCCAGAAGCCTGACAAGATCATCCTGCAGAAAGCCAACGAATTCGAAGCTCAGTTTGAGTTTCGTCCTTTGGAACCAGGTTATGGTGTAACCGTAGGTAATGCCCTTCGCAGGGTATTGTTAAGCTCCCTGGAGGGATACGCAATCTCCGGCATTTTCATTGAAGGTGCTGACCATGAATTCGCTTCCATCAAAGGTGTGGTGGAAGATGTCACCGAAATCATTCTGAACCTGAAGCAGGTACGTTTCCGTAAACTTACTGATCAGGACATCACCAGTGAAAAGATCACTCTTTCCATCAAGAACCGCACGGAATTTACTGCGGGAATGATTGCAGAAGTGAGCAACACGTTCCAGATTATGAATCCGGAATTGGTGATCTGTACGTTGGACAGCACTGCAAAGTTGAATATCGAACTGACCGTTACAAAAGGAAGGGGATATGTTCCGGCAGATGACAACAAGGTAAAAGATGCTCCTTTCGGATATATTCCAATTGACTCCATCTATACTCCTATCAAGAATGTTAAGTACTCCATCGAAAATACACGTGTGGAGCAGCGGACAGACTATGAGAAGTTGCTGATGGATGTCGTAACGGATGGTACCATTCATCCGGAGGATGCAGTAAAGCAGGCTTCCCGGATAATGATCCAGCATCTGATGATCATCACGGATGAAAATATCACATTCGACAACAAAGAAGAGAAGAAAGAGGATCTGGTGGATGAGCAGACGCTTCAGTTACGGAAGATTCTGAAAACACCACTGGAAGATCTGGATTTATCTGTTCGTGCTTTTAACTGTCTTAAGGCCGCTAAGATCAACAGTCTGAGCGAGCTGGTACAGTATGAGCAGGAAGACCTGATGAAGTTCCGGAATTTCGGGCAGAAATCACTGGCTGAAATTGAGCAGGTACTTCATGAGCGCGGGCTTCAGTTTGGTATGGATCTGGGTAAACTGGGTCTGGATAAAGAAGAGTTTAATTAATCATGTATAATCATGCTGTATTCCTGACCGGTACAGCAGTAAACAACAGTCAAAATGAGACACGGAGACAAAATCAACAATCTCGGTCGTACACAGGCACATCGTAAAGCCCTTTTGAGCAACCTGGCCATCCAGCTGATTCGTCACAAAAGAATTGTTACAACGCTGGCGAAAGCACGCTCCCTGCGAACGTATATTGAGCCGCTGATCACCAAAACCAAGAAGACGGAAACGAAGGAGCAGATCATGCACCAGCACCGTGTTGTGTTCAGCTATCTGCAGGACAAAGAAGCGGTAAAGGAACTGTTTACGGTTGTTGCCCCTAAGGTTGCCAGTCGTCCAGGCGGTTACACACGTATCCTCAAGCTGGGAGCACGGGTAGGTGACAATGCGGAAAGAGCCATGATCGAGCTGGTAGATTTCAACGAGATCTATGGTAAGGGTATAGGTGAAACTGCTGCACCAGCCAAGAAGACCCGTCGTAGTGGCGGAAAGAAAAAAGCTGATGCTGTAGAGACCGCACCAGTGACTGAATCTTCAGAAGATAAAGCCGCTGAATAAGAAATGTTTATAAGTTTTTAATAGAAAGGC
Organism: Sphingobacteriales bacterium; assembly: GCA_947463665.1. Classification (GTDB taxonomy): domain Bacteria; phylum Bacteroidota; class Bacteroidia; order Chitinophagales; family Chitinophagaceae; genus Pollutibacter. The sequence goes on along the minus strand of CANHUD010000043.1, from coordinate 11,331 downwards.
AGGTCTTTTAGACTTGCCTTTTTTATTTTGCACCAATTTTTGAAACAATCATAGAATGCCCGACACAATTCAAGTATCCAAACCGGCCGTGCTGGTATTAGAAGATGGTTCTGTTTTCCATGGAAAAGCTTTTGGGAAGATCGGTACAACGTCCGGTGAGCTCTGTTTTAATACAGGTATGACGGGTTATCAGGAAGTGTTTACCGATCCCAGTTATTATGGTCAGGTGCTGATCATGAACAATGCCCATATAGGCAACTATGGAGTAATGCCTAAAGATGTAGAATCAGATTCAGTTAAAATACGCGGGTTGATCGGTCGCAATCTGGAAGAAAGGTATAGTCGCATTCAAGCCACAGCATCTTTGCAGCAATACCTTGAAGAACAGGAGATTGTGGCAATTAAAGAAGTAGATACCAGAGCGTTGGTGGCAGCGGTTCGTACCAAAGGGGCTATGAATTGCATCATTTCTTCCGAGAGCCAGGATGTGGAAGAATTGAAAGCCCAGCTGGCAGGCGTTCCTTCTATGGGTGGGCTGGAGTTATCCTCTCATGTTAGTACGAAGGAAGTCTATCATCTGGGGGATCCGAATGCCTCTATTCGGGTAGCTGTACTTGATTTTGGGGTGAAGAAAAATATTCTTCAGTGTCTGGCCGATCGGGGCGTGTACCTCCGGGTGCATCCGGCCAAAACAACCATCACGGAACTGATGGCGTTCGATCCGCATGGATTTTTTATTTCCAATGGTCCGGGTGATCCGGCTGCCATGGATTATGCCGTTCAGACTGTAAAAGATATTCTTGAAACGAATAAACCAACTTTTGGTATTTGTCTGGGCCATCAGTTACTGGCACTGGCCAATGGTATTCCAACATTCAAAATGCACCATGGGCACAGAGGATTGAATCATCCGGTACGGAATATTATAACCGGTCTTTGTGAGATCACCACCCAGAACCATGGGTTTGGAGTGGATCCTGAAGCCGTTCGGAAGGCTGATCACATTGAGATTACCCATATAAACCTGAATGACAATTCGATAGAAGGTATTCGTGTAAAGAATAAACCGGCTTTTTCTGTTCAATATCACCCGGAATCCACGCCAGGTCCCTTTGATAGCCGTTATCTATTTGATGATTTTGTGACCATGATTAAACAAAATTAACCACTTGATAAAGAATATTGACATTTATAAACATTCTTTATATTTTGTACAGCCGTTTGGGCAGATTCTTAGACAATTTATTTAATAATTAGCGGTTAGTAGTTATTTTACGCTTTGAATTTTTAAACCAAAAACCAGACTCGTAATGAAGAAAACAAAACAGAGTGTCGCACTGCTGCTTATGTTTCTGCTTTGTGTTGTGTTTGCAATGGCACAACAGCGGAAAACATTTTCAGGGACGGTCAGAGACGATGCCGGAAACCCGGTGTCCGGTGTAACGGTACAGATCAAGGGTACCAAGACGTACGCTATTACCGATGCTAACGGTATGTTCAGCATTGGCTCAACAGCTGCTTCGCCCAAATTAGTGTTCAGTGGTGTTTCATTTACCTCCATTGAAGCAGATGCAACGGAATCCATGAACATTACATTGGAGACTAAGAAGAATGAGTTGAATGAGGTAGTAGTAACAGGTTTCGGTGCCCGCAAGAGTACCCGTAACCTGACGTACGCGATCCAGGAAGTTAAAGGTGCCGATGTAGCACGTGCAGGTCAGGTGAACCTGGTGAACTCCATCCAGGGTAAAGTAGCCGGTGTGATGGTAAACCAGGGTGCTGGTGGACCTTCTTCCAGTTCAAGGATCCGTATCCGCGGTAACGCCTCACTTAGTGGCAATACTATGCCGCTGGTGGTAATCGACGGTATCCTAATGCAGCCGGGTGTTTCCGGTGCGGATAGCTGGGGAGATGCCCGCGACTTTGGTAACCAGATGAAGAACCTGAACCCTGATGACTATGAGAGCATTACCGTACTGAAAGGTACTGCGGCATCGGCTCTTTATGGTTCTCAGGCTTTGAACGGTGTTCTTTTGATTACAACCAAAAAAGGTCGTTCCCGTCCGGGTCTCGGTGTTTCTGTAGCACAGACCAACACCTGGGAGCAGGTGTGGAGATTACCAGCCTTCCAAAATGAATTTGGTGGCGGTATCAATCCTTATTTCAGCAAAGCTGCTGATGGAAGTGATGCTATCCCTAACGATAGTTATGCGCCTTATTTCAGCTTTGGACCACGTATGGATGGACGAATCGTGACAGATGCTGACGGTATCAAACGTCCGTTTGTTCCCAATGATCTGTCTCAACTCTTCCGTACAGGTAAGATCAACAACACAAATGTGGCTGTTGAAGGAGGAAACGATCGTACTTCTTTCCGTTTTTCTTATACTAAAACCAAGAACGAATCGATTCAGCCGACCAACGAGTTCAATCGGGATAACTTTAACCTGAGGGCAACACAAAAGCTGGGCAAGAGCATCACCATGGATGCATCTATTGCCATGGCGATGTCAAACAGCCAGAATCCCCTTCTTCAGGGTGGTAACTCCAACCCGCTGTTCCGTTTTGCCTTCTCTAATTCCCGGAACTTACCGCTGGATTATGTACTGGCCAATTACCTCAGTCCGAACGGAGGATCTAACCTTGTAGCGCCTTATCTGCGTGGTTCTGTTATGGGCCCACTCTGGCAGCTGTATCAGGTTAAAATCAATCAGAAAGAAACACAGGTACTGGCTAATCTGGATATGAACATCCAGATCACCCCCTGGTTAAATGCCTTGGTTCGTACCAATATGAATTCCCTTGGAATTCAGCGGGAGAATATGTCTCCTGGTGATGGTCCTAACTTTGGTGTTGGTCCTAACTCACAGGGTGGTTATTCCCTTTTTCAGAGCAATTCAAGAGATGCGCGTATCCAGGCATTGTTGACTGCTAACCGGAAGATCGGTGAAGACTTCAACTACAGCGTTACACTGGGTGGTGAAACACAACGCGGATTGGGTGGTCGTCAGCAAAACTCCAATACCAATGGTGGTCTTCGGATCCCCCGCGTATATTCAATCGCAAACTCAATTAACGCTGCAGGTACATCTGCCGGAGTATTCCCGCAGAGTCGTCTGGATGCGGCATACGCTTATGGTGATATCACCTGGAAGGATATGTTAACGCTGAATGCGAGTGTACGTTCTGATTGGACCAGTACGCTGACCTATCCCGATGGAAGCGGTGATTATCAGTATTTCTATCCTTCTATTGGTACTTCTTGGGCATTTAGCGAACTGCTGGCCAACAAGAACAAAGCCAGCTGGCTGACATTCGGTAAACTTCGTGCCAGCCTTGGGTACACTGGTGCCGGTACGGGTATCTTTGCTACTACCAGTGGAAATTATTCACTGTTGGGTAATGCTCAGATCCTGAATGGAACGTTGTTCCCGCAATATGGCTTTGCCGGATACGGACTGGGTAACCTGAGCCTTCGCCCGCAGCGTGCCCGTGAGTGGGAAGTGGGTGTTGATCTGCGGATGTTTGATAACCGTGTACGTTTAGACATGGCGTATTACAAGAAGAATACCTTCAACCAGGTGTTAGGTCTTGGAGCACCTGCGGAAAGCGGTGTGTCCAGCCGTCAGGTAAATGCCGGTAACATCCAGAACCAGGGTATTGAAGCGGTATTGTCTGCAACCATTGTAAAGAAGAAGAACTTCGAATACACTACAACCTTCAATTTCACCCGTAACCGCAACAAGGTAATCTCCCTGATTGGCGGTGTAGATCAGGTAACACTGGATCTGGCCTTTGGTGCAGACGTACAGTCTGTTGCCCGTGCGGGTAAAGAGTATGGTACCATCATTACCAACTATGCCTATGCTACCAATGACAAAGGACAGCGCGTATTGAATGCCAATGGTGCGTTCATTCGTTCTGGTTCTTATGGCCAGGGTTTCAAAGAAGTGGGTGGTATGATGGAGAACTTCCTGCTGAGCAACCTTCATGAATTCCGCTACAAAAACTGGAGCCTGTTTGCTCAACTGGATGGCAAGTTCGGTGGAATGATGGCATCTGCTACGCACCAGTACGGATCTCAGTATGGTTCTTTCGTGAGCACTTTGCCCGGTAGGACCAAGGAATATGGTGGTGCAGCCTGGACAGATGCTCAGGGTAACCAGCGGAACGATGGTGTTATACCAGACGGCGTATTTGGAAGAGGTGTTGTGATAAATGGTCAGAATGTTGAAGGAATGTCGTATGCAGAAGCTGTACAGAAGGGGCTGAAGCAGCCTATTCCAGTATGGGAACATTACAACAACATCGCCAGCTGGGGTACTGGTATTCGTGAGTACTCGATCTTCGAAAACTCATGGGTAGCTGTACGTGAAGTATCACTGGGTTATGACCTGCCGAAGTCGTTAGCTTCTAAAATCAGTATGCAGCGCCTTCGCGTGAATCTGATCGGACGTAATCTTTTCTATCTCTACAACACTACTCCGGATCATATCAATCCTGAGAGCGTGTTCTCCAGCCGTGCCGGTGCATTTGCTGAATATGGAGGTATGCCATGGGTTCGTCAGATCGCCCTTTCTATTAACGCAGGATTCTAATTCCTATCACCAAAGAATTGAAAAGATATTACGATGAAGATGAAGAAAAAACTATTATCCTGGGCGTTGGCCATCGGTGCCTTTTCGCTGACCAGTTGCGATAAGCAGGCATTCGTAGACCTGAATACGAACCCGGATGTTTTATATTCGGTTAAACCGGAAGAACAGTTCTTTACAGCTTCCCGTCTGGCACATGGTTCAGATTTTGAAGCATTCTACGACAATTATCGCCGCATCATGCATTGGATGCAGATCACCGCTCCTCAGGGTGGTGCCGCAGCGGTAACCTTTACTGAGTTTGGTAATACCAACCAGCGCTACGGAATTTTTTATCCGGGTGTAGGTAGTGTTACTACCGATGTAGGGGTACTGGCCAGCAAAATGTCGGATGCCGATAAGGCAGCTCGTCAGATGGTAGTGGCAATGGCAGAAGTACTGAAGATCTACTATGCCTTCTATGTGTCTGATATCAATGGACATCTGTCTTACACTGATGCCTTCCAGGCTCGTTATGGCGGAACCTTCACCCCTAAATGGGAGAGCCAGCAGGAGCTGTTCAATATCTGGGATGGTCGCCTGAAAGCGCTGTCTGCTACTTTGAAGGCTGGTGCAGCCAACCAGGTAAATCTGACCACTTTTGATCAGTATTACAATGGAAACACGGGACGTTGGGCTAAAGCTGCCAATGCACTTCGTATGCGCATCGCGATGCGTTTGCTGAAGCGTGACCAGGCAAAAGCAACGGCTATTATCCGTGAATGTATCGGTGATCCTGCACTGCTGATGGCAAGCAACGATGAAAGCTGGGTGTATACTGTACACAACAGTTTCACAGCGGGTGGTAACTGGAATCCGGAAGGTTTCCGTGCTCCGGCCCCAACGGTGAACTTCATGTGGACTACATCTGACCCGCGTATCCGTTTCTTCTACCAGCGAAACAATTATTCCCAGGCGAATATCGATTTAGCTGTAACCGCCCGCGTGCTGGATGCAGGTTCTACAGAGCCTGCCCGCCGGTATGTTGGTGCTATTATCAGCCCGGATGCTGCTCAACTTCCTGCAAACCGGCAGATGTTCCTCGGTCGCCGTGTAAATGCCAGTTTGGTAATGGATACGCTCTCCTACATTCAGTACCGCATGTTCCAGCCAACCTTTGGCGGGGGCGATGGTCAGGGCTTCTTCCCGCTGGTTACGTACGCTGATCAGCAATTGATGCGTGCTGAAGCTGCTGCTCGTGGTATCACTACCGAGAACGCTGAAACACTGTACAATGATGGCGTTACGGCTTCCATCAACTTCTACAGCCAGCGTGCTGGTCAGGCAAAAGTGCTGGAATATTCAGCTGCTACCCCTGCTGAAATTTCAGCCTATCTGAACCACCCGACGGTAAAGTACAACCCTGCCCGGGCTCAGGAGCAGATCGCCATCCAGGCCTACATCAACTTCTTCAAACATCCGAATGAAGCGTGGGCCAACTGGAAGCGTACCGGTATGCCGAACAAAAATACCGCACTGGCAAATGAGGATATTATGATCAATGGATCTGTATACCAAATCGCTCGTCGTGCTGTAATCGGTAACCCCAACCCAACCGATCTGAATTTCGCCAACAAGCAGAAAGCGTTGGATGAAATGAAAAAAGATCCAGGATTCGGTTCCGATAACCTCGACCCGAGAGGCCGGATCTGGTGGGATAATTAATAATTATTTTACCCTTAATTTTATATCCAGCCGGACGTGTTCCGGCTGGATATTTTTTTTATGCATAAAAGTATTCTGTTTCTTTTTTGCTTTTATATAATGCTGGCATCATCTGCACAAGACCATGCACTTGTTCAGTTAAACAGTGCATATCCCATTCGATTATGGGACCCAATAGGTTCTGCTCCAATACGGTTAGTGCCGGCAACTATCCCAACAATACTGGTATTCTTGTCTCCGGAATGTCCTATGTCAGTTTCCTATACACGGACACTTACACAGATTCAGCACGACTTCCATTCAACAATACAGATTTTTGCTATTGTCCCGGGAAGTACGTATACAGATGAACAAGTCCGTAAATTTTACAAAGAGTATGGATTAACGTTTCCTATTTATACAGATCGTAAATTGCAATTGGCTAAAAAAATGAAGGCAACTGTTACGCCCGAAGTTTTTTTATTCAATACAACGGGTAAGCTCGTGTACAGGGGAGCTATTGACGACTGGCTTCAGGAGTTGGGAAAGAAAAAAACGAAACCGGAACAACACTATCTTCGGGATGCCATTCTTCAATGTCTGAATGGACAACCCGTAGCACTTTCATATGTAACTCCTCAGGGGTGTCTAATAAATGATTTCTGACTATGCGTACCGTATTCTTTTTAGTTGCAGTTTTTTTTGTTGCCCACATGAATGGCCAGGCGCAGTCGCCTACCTTCGTTAAAGATGTAGCGCCTATCATTCACAGCAAATGTGCACCCTGCCACCGCCCTAACGAAGCCGCACCTTTCTCGCTGATAAGCTATGAAGATGTAGCCAAGCGCGCATCCTTCATCAAGAAAGTCATTACCTCCGGTTATATGCCCCCCTGGAGAGCAGATGTACATTATACTGAATACAGCAATGATCGCTCCCTCACAGAAAAAGAGAAACAAACCATTCTCAACTGGATCGATCAGCAGGCGCCTAAAGGAATCGGTGAAGTAAAAGGTATTCAGAGCCTGCTCACAGTAAGGAGCAAAACCAGTTACCATAGGGCTCCCGATGCTACGATAACCTTCCCTAAACCACTGGATCTTCCCGGAGATAATGCGGAACGATTTGTGATGTACCGCATACCGTTTGAGCTCAAAGATTCCATGAATGTGGAAGCCATAGAGTTTTATACCGATAATAAGAGAGTAATTCACCATGTCAATTATAGTATTCACCAGGTTCCCGCAGGCATTCCGCTGAACAGCGGGCCGGATATGATCAATCTTACAGAAGATGATCCGTCGAAAGTTGAACAGTGGAAACCGTTGAAACAGACCATCGAATATTACGGTGGCTGGATTCCCGGTGCCTCCTTCGAAAATTATCCCAAAGGAATGGGCTGGGTTATGCCCAAACGGGGAGTACTCATCCTCACCCTTCATTTTGCACCCCTGGCTAAAGACGAACAGGTAACGGCCGGTGTCAATCTTTTTTATACCAATAGCAAAGTGGACCGAAAGGTAAAAATCATCAGCTTTGGTTCCGGTGGAATAGGCGAGCAGCAGATCAGCCCTCCGCTGAAACTCCTGCCCAACAGAGTACAAACATTCAACCTGCAGCTCATGAACCCCGGAGAGGATTTCTCCGTACTCTACGTATGGCCCCACATGCATCTGCTGGGAAAATCCTTCAAAGCCTATGCGGTGGCACCTTCCGGCGATACCGTGAAACTGGCGCATATACCGGATTGGGATTTTCGCTGGCAGGAGATCTATCGGTTCAAAAAACTACAGCATATTCCTAAAGGCAGCAAGTTGTTCATTCAGGGTACATACGACAATACCGCACAAAATCCATTCAATCCGAATAAACCACCCAGACTGGTGATGTCGTCCGGCAACATGGAAACCACCAATGAAATGCTCACCATGATCATGGTATTCCTGCCCTATAAAAAAGGAGATGAACAGTTGATCATCGATGTGCCTAAACCCGTTCTATAATCATGAAATGGCGCTTATATTGCTGGTTACTGCTAGTGGCAGGGGCACTTGAAACTTCAGCCCAGCCACTGTTTCAGCGAGTTCCTGAAGCATCATCCGGAATCCGTTTCACCAATACGATCGAGGAAAATGATTCCCTCCACATATTCAAATATGAGTACCTCTACAATGGCCATGGTATTGCACTGGGAGATTTTAATAAAGATGGGCTGGACGATGTTTTCATTTCCGGAAATGTTGTTCCTAATAAATTATATCTCAATAAAGGCGGACTAACCTTTGAGGATATTACCGAAAAAGCCGGGGTTAAAGGAAATGGTTTCTGGCGTACCGGTGTGACCGTAGCAGATGTAAATGGCGATGGCTGGGAGGATCTTTATGTCTGCCACTCCGGCCCAAAAGAGGGCAGGGCCCGCAGCAACGAACTCTTCATCCACCAGGGCCTGCGAAACGGTATACCTGTATTCCGGGAAATGGCCGCTGATTATGGTCTGGATGCACCGGGATCATTGTCAACACAGGCAGCCTTTTTTGACTATGACCGCGACGGCGACCTGGATATGTTTCTGGTGAACCACTCCAATCATACCGTTAATCCGTATGTAAATACCGCTAAAATCCGATCTGTTCCAGATATGCGGTTTGGAAACCGAATGTTTCGCCAGGATAAAGCTGCCGACGGAAACATACGGTTCACCGATGTTACCCTGAAGGCCGGGATCATTAACAACGCACTCAACTTCGGACTATCTGTGGTGGTTAGTGATCTGAACCGGGATGGCTGGCCGGATCTATATACATCGAGCGATTACACCGAGCAGGATTACTGTTATCTCAATAATAAAAACGGCACATTCCGACAAGTGCTGCAGCAATCGTTTACCCATATCAGCAAATATTCCATGGGGGCTGATATAGCCGATATCAACAACGATGGCTGGCCGGATGTGTTCACACTGGATATGTTGCCGGAGGATAATTTCCGGCAAAAACTGCTGAAGGGTCCGGATGAATATGATGCATACAACATGCTCATCGATAGTGGCTATTTTCACCAGCAGATGCGGAATATGCTGCATCTGCACAGGGGAATAGATGCCAATGGTACTATGCGCTTCAGTGAAATCGGACAGCTGGCAGGGATCAGTAGGACCGACTGGAGCTGGTCGGCCCTGTTTGGAGATTTGGATAATGATGGCCATAAAGATCTGTTGGTTACCAATGGGTATCTCCGTGATTTTACCGACAATGATTTCCTGAAATATACCGTAGCCGATGAGCAGCTGGCACAGGCCGCCAAAGGAAACCTGAATTTCAAAACCTATGAGCTGGTTCGGAAAATGCCTTCCAATAAGTTGCGCAATTATCTGTTCAGAAATGATGGCAGCCTTCATTTCTCAGATAGTACAGAAGCGTGGGGCCTTACCGACAAAACAATCTCCAATGCCGCTGTACAGGCTGATTTTGATAACGACGGCGACCTTGATCTGCTGATCGGGAACAACAATGAACCGGTCTATTTATACGAAAACAGATTAAACCAACGATCCCTAAAAAATAACTGGATACAATTCAGGCTAGTGCAAAAGGGTAGTAATCCGTTTGCTATTGGAGCAAAAATTACTCTTTATAGTAAGAATGGAATGCAGTGGCTGGAGGTATTTCCCGTGAGGGGATATCAGTCGACAGGAAGTCGTACTATCCATATTGGTTTGCACGATGAACGGGTCGATTCCGTTTGGATTGAATGGCCGGATGGAAACAGACAACGTGTACTCTCTCCTGAAGTTAATAAGTCGCATTTAATTACCTATGCAACTCAGTTACCCGAAACTTCAGTTTTAAAGAAATCAACTGATCTTTTCTTCCATGAAATTCGTGATCATGAAGGACTGGATTTCCGTCACAGGGAAAATGATTTTGTTGATTTTAAAGTGGAAGTACTGATGCCCTATCAGCTATCCAGAATGGGTCCGGCACTGGCAAAGGCGGATGTTAACCAGGATGGTTATGAGGATGTATTTGTTGGGGGTGCCCTTGGGCAATCCGGAAAGCTTTTTCTTCAGCAGGCAGATGGCCGGTTTAAGCCGGCTTCCTATCAGCCATGGGCGGCAGATAGTGCATCGGAGGATGTAAGAGCGATTTTCATCGATGTGGATACCGATGGGGATGAAGATTTGTATGTTGTATCCGGTGGCAATGAATATGAGGAAGGCATTCCGGAACTCGCAGACCGACTTTATCTGAACGATGGCAGGGGAGGGTTTACCAAGTCGGAAGACGCACTTCCACAGGAAATGCTGGGCAGCAAGCTGGCAATATGTAAAGGTGATATCGATGCGGATGGTGATCTGGATCTGTTCATCGGAGGGGCGGCCATTCCGGGCAGGTTCCCCTATCCGTCCAGAAGTTATCTGTTACGAAACGATTCAAAAGATGGTAAGGTCCGATTCACAGATGTGACGAAAGAATGGAACCCGGAATTGCTCTATCCGGGGATCATCCACTCAGCCGTTTTTTCGGATATGAATGGAGATGGCAGACCAGATCTGCTGCTGGCAGGGGAGTGGATGACAATCCGTTTTTTTCAGCATCTGGGAAAAAGTTTTCATGAAGTTTCCGAACTGGCCGGGTTTACTCAGCCCGGATTGTGGAGCAGTATAACCGTTTTGGATATTAACAAGGATGGAAAGCCGGATATTCTTGCCGGAAACGCGGGAGAAAATCTCCCTTTTCATGCATCCGAAAAAGAACCTGTTTCCATCACCTCTGTAGACCTGGATGGGAACGGGCAGGAGGAAGGAATTTTTTCCTATTTCATTCAGGGAACATCTTATCCTGCAGCCTCCCGCGATGAATTGCTGGATCAGGTGGTACCTTTCCGAAAGAAATTTGTAAAATATCGCCAGTATGCTTCCGTCACAACCGATCAGCTGATCCCTCCCCAGGCATATGAGGATGCTCCGCGTTGGGAACTGCACACGCTTTCTTCTGTTGTATATATCAATGAAGGAGATGGGGCATTCCGAATGGAAGTATTGCCAAAGGAG
>CANHUD010000042.1 GCA_947463665.1 Sphingobacteriales bacterium | reverse complement strand
TAAGGTGCGAGGAAAGGTGCCTGTCCTGCAATTCCATTGAAAACCTGACGCAGATCAATGGTGGTTTCATCTCCATATACATTCACACCATCATAATTGGGATCTGTATCCCTTGTTCCGGCGATCAAATTATCAGTGATCCGGTTATTACGGTCAACATTTCTGTAATCAGCTGCCAGCCAGTCTTTGGCCTGAATCAATTCGGTGTTGATCTTAAAGGCAAGACGCTCGTTTACTTTTGTTGCGTAGCGCAAAGACCAGTTGTGGTAACCTCCCGGATTCCTGTAGCGGGAATCAGAATGCATCATACCGGTCTTGGTCTGGAAAGAAAGTCCCTGATGACGGAAAGGACTCTTGGAATTGATCAGCAGGGTTCCGTTCATACCACCGGGGCCATAAAGGGCTGAAGAAGCACCCTGCAACAGTTCCATACTTTCTACATCCAACTCGGTAAGTCCAATAACTGAACCAACAGAGAAGTTAAGGCCCGGAGCCTGGTTGTCCATACCATCTACAATCTGGTTGAATCGGGTATTACCGCTTCCACCAAATCCCCTTGTTGTAACTGTTCTGAAGGTGAGACTGGATGCAATCATGTCAACACCTTTAAGATTGGTAACAATATCATAATAATTGGCAGCAGGTGCATTTCGCAACTGTGCACCGCTCACGCGCTCAATGGAAACCGGAGATTCCATTATACGTGTTGGGAGACGGGTAGCCGATACAACCAGTTCCTCACCAAGCGCAGAGCTGGGAGAAAGGGAGATTTCCGGAACATCTCCGGCAGCTGATACAACCGTTTCAGTGGTTGCAAAACCGATAGAGGAAATCACCAGGGTTACTGGAAATTTGGCACTGGAAGGCACATTAATGCGGAAATTACCTTTATCATCGGTAAACGTACCCGATGAAGTACCTTTAATCGTAACAGATGCGGCACTGACCGTTTCTTTGGTCAGGGCATTGCGAATAGTTCCTGATACCGCCTGCCCCTGAGCCAGGGAAAACAGGGGAGACAGAAACAACGCAAAAATGGCTAGTACTGCTATTTGTTTCATAAGCAATTATTTTGGTTCCAAACGCGGTAAAGTAATAATAGTTTGCTCATCTTTTCAAATAATTTTTATCACTTAACACCGGATTATGGTAACCGTTTTCTGTGAATGAATGGTTTATACGTCTGTAAATGGATGATTTAATATTAATATAACTACAGCTAACTGATTTTCAATGAATTATTTGAGCGTGCTCAGCAATTTCTCATTCAGGGCAACATAATCATTATTTTTTCCTGCCTTAGCCAGCTCAATCGATTTATTCGCAGCAGCTATGGCTTCCTGCTTTTTGCCCTGTCGTGCCAGGCAATTCGCTTTCTGGTGCCATACCCAATAGGCATTGGGTGTTTGTTGTACGGCTTTATCCAGCCATTCATTGGCTTTATTCAGATCTTTTCCGTTGTCCAGATAATACATGGCAGCCTGAAAATAAGGCTTGTTGTCCTTATTCATAGCGTTTTCAATCTGGCTCATTACTTTGGAATCGATGTCCATGCTGATGGGCAGAAATACCGCAGTGCGTTCCCATAGAATCAGCAAATCCATTGAATTTGCCTTTACATTCATGAATTGCATGGTGAAGGTTTCCGTGTCGAACGGCATGTCCTGGGGAGTAGCTGTGATCCGAACCACATCCTGATCCTGTTTGTAGGCTGCAGGAGAGGTGACATCGGTCTGGCGGGTCAGAATGATGGTCCAGCTGCCGGTATTGGGGATCGTGAGAAGCCCATACTTACCTGCCGGTACTTTTTTTCCGCCGATCATGACCTCATCGCTAAACGTAAGGGTAGTGGCACTATTGGCACCGGTTCTCCACACGGCGTTGTATGGAACCAGATCTCCAAAAATGGTTCTTCCTTTGGCATTGGGCCTGGAATAGGAAAGTTCTACGGAAGAGAGACCGAACTCCTGCTTTACGGACTGAGCGGTAGACGCTGCAGGTGTTTTGATTGCCTGAGCCCGGACGGCGAAAACGCTTGCGGCAAACAATGCGGTAACAACTAATTTCTTCATGAATTCTGATTTAGAGTAGACAAATGTAGATATTCCCTGTTATTTTCCATAGTCCTTCCGATAAGAAGGATGAAACCGGATGAGTGTTTCCCGCAGATATTCCCTGTCGAGATGGGTATAAATCTCCGTTGTGGTAATGCTTTCATGCCCCAGCATCTCCTGAACAGACCGTAAATCAGCACCTCCTTCCACCAGATGGGTAGCAAATGAATGTCTGAAGGTATGTGGAGAAATAACTTTTCGGATACCTGCTTTCTGAGCCAGTTCTTTGATGATCAGAAAAATCATCACTCTCGTCAGCCGCCGCCCTCTGCGGTTCAGGAAAACAATCTCTTCTTCTCCCTGCATACTGGTCTGCCGGTTCCGTACATGCTGAAAATAAATGCGCAACTGTTTGATGGCAGATGCTCCGATCGGTACCAGTCTTTCTTTATTTCCTTTCCCGATAACCCTTATAAATCCTGCATCAAGGTAGAGGCAGGGGATGCGCAATTGCACTACTTCGGATACTCGAAGCCCGCAACTGTACATTATTTCAAGCATAGCCCTGTTTCGCAGCCCATCATCTTTGCTGTGGTCAATCTGGCTCATCAGTGCCTCAATTTCTTCTACCGTGAGCACATCCGGCAGGCTTCTTTTCAGCTTCGGTGCATCCAGCAGCGAACTTGGATCCAGAGTGATCAGCTCCTCTGAAAGGCAATACCGGAAAAAACTTCGCAGCCCGCTGATAAGCCTGGATTGAGAAGCCGGGCTTATTCCGATTTCTCCGACCCAGATCAGAAATTCCTGCAAATCTTTCAACTCTGTTGTACTGGGTGTAAGCGTTTTCCCGGAGATCTCCAGATATTGGGTAAACGTATCAAGATCCCTGATATAGGCTTCAATGGTGGCATCCGACAAGGCGCGCTCCATCAAGAGAAAGTTCCGGAATCCATTTCTATACGGTTCCCACATACGGGTAAATATATTTTTCAAAAGTAGAGTTTGTTTAGCCATATTTGTCAGATATTGACATTTATGCAGCCTATAAATCTGAAGTCCTTTCAAAAGAATGTAGCCCTCCACAAACGAAAAATGCGCATGTTCCTGACCCGTCTGGGAAAAAATCCGCCCCGCAAGCTCGACGGACTCGCTGTTGAAATCGATAAAGAGGTATGGCAGGAAGTGGACTGCCTCTCCTGCGCAAACTGCTGCAAAACCATGACGCCAACCTTTACACCATCGGATATCAAAAGAATCTCCACGCATCTGGGCACTACACCGGATGCCTTCAAAGAAAAATACCTGTACAAAGACAAAGGGGGAGATTGGATGAATGTAAAGCAGCCTTGTCAGTTTCTGGATCTCAAAACAAATATGTGCAGCATCTATGAAGTCCGACCGGTAGATTGTGCAGGATTCCCTCACCTCACCAAAAAGAAAATGCAGGACTACATGCATGTTCATCACCAGAACCTGACCTATTGCCCGGCTACATACAAAATGGTTGAAAAACTGATGGACCGCCTCAGATCATGAGCGCTCTCTGTCATAGATAAATATCTTCGATCCACAGCAGCTCTGCCACTCCATTCTTCCACAGAACCGCCAGAATATCGAACTGGAGCAGACTCCATCGATTATCTGTCTGCATGTAAGCCTCTGCTGCCTTCATCAGGTTCAGTAATTTCTTCCGGTTCACACTCTCCTCCGGTAGTCCGCCATGTTCCGAAGTCTGGGTCTTTACCTCAATAATATGGAGCACCCGTCCATCAGTAGCAATAATGTCAATTTCCTGATGCCGGTGACGCCAGTTGGTCTGCAGAATCTCAAAACCCATATCCTCAAAAAAAATCCGGGCCAGCGCTTCTCCTTCTGCACCAATAGCTTGGGTACTTCGCTTACCTTCGCGACTGTTCGTAAAACGCATGATCTTATGTTTACATTAACAGGCAAGGTACAGCACTACGCATGGGGCGGCAAAGAGTTTATCCCACAGTTTCTGAGTATTTCCAACACGGAAAACCGGCCTTTTGCCGAATACTGGATGGGCGTTCATCCCTCTGCGCCTGCTGTTATCCGGCTCGGTAGCCATGCCCGGACCGGATTGCCAGAACTGATCCGTTCTACGCCACACCGATACCTTGGTGCACGGGTTCAGCAGGCGTTTGGGGATCTGCCGTTCCTGCTCAAAGTACTCGATGTCAGGGAAATGCTCTCCATACAGGTTCATCCTACCAAAGAAGAGGCCCGTGCCGGATTTGAACGCGAGAATCGGGAAGGCATCCCCGCCGATGCACCTAACCGAAACTACCGGGATGCCAATCACAAACCCGAAATGATGCTGGCTCTCAGTGATTTCTGGCTGTTGCATGGGTTTCGTCCGGAAGCAGATCTGGCTTCTCTGTTGGAAACTGTACCGGAGTTCCGTGAACTCGCTCCTGTTTTCAGCAGTGTTGGATACAGGGGATTGTACCAGTTGGTCATGGAATGGCCTCAGTCAACAGTGGATCGTGTACTGAAACCAATGGCAGACCGCCTTTTACCACTTTACGACCAGCAGCAGCTTGATAAGTCAACGCCGGAGTTTTGGGCTGCCCGGGCCATGAAAACCTATCCGGATCGTCTGGATCGGGGTATCTTCTCCATTTTCTTTTTCAATCTCGTTCACCTGAAAAAAGGAGAGGCCATATTTCAGGGTGCCGGTTTGCCGCATGCTTATCTGGAAGGACAAAACATAGAGTTGATGTCCAACTCTGATAATGTCTTAAGAGGCGGGCTGACGCCCAAACATGTGGATGTCCCTGAACTGATGAAACATACACTCTTTCAGGCGATCGTTCCCACACCCATGGCCCCGGAAGTCTTGCCTGCTGAAAAACGGTACCATTGTCCGGTCCCGGATTTCAGCCTCTCCCTTCTGGAACTGCAGGGAGAACAGGAATATGACTACATTTCCAATGGTCCTGAAATTCTGCTGGTGCTGGAAGGGGAGGGTTTGATCAATGGAAAGAATGCCGGCAGGGGTTGTTCCTTCTTCGTACCGGCCGGCGAACGCATGACGGCTTCCGGGAATCTCCGGTTCGTGAGGGCTTTTGTTCCATGAAATCCACAGGGTGTATAAAACTATCCAAACAGAATCTTCCTCAGATTCATTAATGTACTATTTTTGACGCTGATTAACGAATTAGACGCATGAAACGGAACAGACAACTGATCATACATTTTATCCTGCTTATACTGGTAGCTTCTCTTTACAGGGTAATGCCCGGAAGACCCTGGGGATTTGCCCCTCAGATCGCTATGGCTTTGTTTGCAGGAGCTGTAGTGAAGGATCGCAGAGTAGCCTTTGCTTTTCCATTGTTGTCCATGTTCCTTTCCGATCTTTTTTATCAGGCTCTTTATGTGGCAGGACTCACTCCCATTGCCGGATTTTACGCAGGTCAGTGGGAAAACTATCTGTTGCTCACGTCTCTTACGGTAATTGGTTTTGCAATGTCCAATCTTAACCTGGGCCGTATCATTGGCGGCAGCATTGCCGGTCCAACCGTATACTTCCTCGTTTCAAACTTTTCCGTTTGGATCAGTGGTGGCGGCTACCAGCGTCCCAAAACATTTGAAGGCCTGATGATGTGTTTCACCGATGGTATTCCTTTCTATCAGATGAGTCTTCTTTCTACAGCAGTATTCAGTCTGATCCTTTTCGGGACGCACCAACTACTGATGAAACGCTCCCTCGTTTCTGCAGCCTAATGTGAACGCTGTTCCTGTTCGTAATATTCATCAACCTGTAAATCTCGTCCGTCAGCAGCGGAGGTAGCCAGTTCGTCACAACGATTGTTGTACGGATTGTCTGCATGTCCTTTCACCCAGTGAAACCGTATGCTGTGCTGCTTGGAAAGCACGTAAAACCGTTTCCATAAATCCGGATTTTTCTTGCCTCCTTTGAAATTCGTGCGCATCCAGTTTTCCAGCCAGCCTTCTTTGACGGCCTTCACCACATACTGGCTATCGGAATAGATCACAATGTCCAGACCTTTTCTTGTGAGGGCTTCCAGACCCGCAATCACACTCATGAGTTCCATCCGGTTGTTGGTGGTTAGGCGGTAGCCCCCCGACAATTCCTTCGCCTGTCCTTTCCACATCAGAATCGTTCCGTATCCACCTCTTCCCGGGTTCCCTCTTGCCGAACCATCCGTGTAGATGGTTAGTCCCTGCTCATTCAGCATCAGATAAAAATTTCTCCTTTCAGATAGATCCTGGCGGATCCGGTCATCCATACCCGGTCTCCTTTCCATTCACAACGAAGATAGCCTTTTCGGTCCGATAGCTGTAGGGCTTCCATCTGCATACGGTTCAGTTGCGCCCCCCAGAAAGGAGTGAGCAGGCAATGCGCCGAGCCGGTCACAGGATCCTCGTTCACACCCGATGGAGGGAAAAAGCAGCGGGATACAAAGTCTGCCTGTTCACCCCGGGCGGTGACCAGGATGCCACGGGCCTTGATTGAAGCCAGTATAGAAAAATCCGGTCGCAGTTCCCGAACCTGCTGTTCATTTTCCAGCACTGCCATATAATCGAATGTGCCTTTCCACAGCGAAAGCGGCCGGATGCCCAGTCCGCGTACAATCTGCTCATCCATTCCTACAGGAGTGGCCTGGTCTGCCGGAAAATCCAGCGTCAGCCCTTCGGCTGCACGGTACACAGTGAGCCAGCCGCTTTTCGAGAAAAACCGAATCGCAGGATCTTGATGCCCCAGCATCGTATAGAAGACATGGGCCGCCGCCAGCGTAGCGTGTCCGCAAAGATCCACTTCCACAGTGGGGGTGAACCAGCGGATCTGCCAGGCATCCTCATGCGGTACAATGAAAGCTGTTTCGCTGAGATTGTTTTCCATGGCGATTTGCTGCATCAGTGCGTCGGGAAGCCATTCCGTTAACGGACAGATCGCTGCGGGATTGCCTTCAAAGGGATTGGAAGCAAAGGCATCCACCACGAAAACCGGAATAGATTGTTTTTTTTCACTCATCACCTGGACGGTTATGCTATTTCTTCAGGTTATAATATCTGTTTTTTATTTCAATACCGGCAGTAAAATCGATGACGCATGGCGCGTATTATGGTGTACGCGTATGGTCGACTTTATAAAATCCTTATCATCTGCCTCATAGATATTGAGATACTGCTGCGGGTTCCGGTCGGCCAGCGGAAACCAGGAACTCTGGATCTGGATCATGAGCCGGTGACCTTTTTGAAAGCTGTGCGCAATATCCGGCAGTTCAAAGCGGACGGTCTCAACAGTACCTGGTTTGAAAGGAGTGGGCTGTTCGAAACTCTTTCTGAATTTTCCCCGCATGATCTCTCCGCGAACCAGCATCTGGTAGCCACCCATCGGATAGGTTGTGGGGCCGGCTGGTGCATCATCGGGAAAAACATCGATGACCTTCACTACGAAATCCGCATCGGTGGTGGAAATATCCACCTTCAGATCGGCTACTACCGTACCCGTTACGGTTAGCTCTTCCGTCAGGGGCGCGGTGGAGAAACTCAGTACATCCGTTCTTCTCGAAGCAAAACGCTGGTCATCGTTCATGTATTCCCGGGTACGGCCCATGTGTACATCTTCTGTATACGGAACCGGATGTGCCGGATCTGAAATATACGTTGATGTGCTGCTTTGTGCCTTTGGCTTTTCCCATGAAAGGCTGCCATTTTCCTGAAGATATACGGGCTTCAACGTTGCATCGGCCGGAGGCCACTGGTTATATGTTTTCCACTCGTTTTTACCGGTCAGGAATACAGTAGCTTCGGGTATTTTATCTTCTCCTTTCCCTTTCAGATGATAGTTAAAGAAGGGCACTTCTATCTGATTCTGGTAGTAATCACCTGTCCGTTGCCCGAACCCGATATTTCCCAGCGAGGGGGCACCGGTATTGCGCGACCACTGGCCGTGCGACCACGGGCCCATAACGATCTTATTGTAACTTGTAGCCGGATTTTTTGATTCGATGGCACCGTACAAACGCCATGCACCAAAACAGTCTTCGGCATCAAAGAGACCCCCCACCACCAGCATGGCTGGTTTTATCCCTGCTACATGCTGCATGGGATTCCGTGCCTTCCACCAGTCGTCGTAATTAGGATGTGCATAGAGTTCTTTCCAGAATGCAATTGAATCCCCCATCAGCCTTGCAAAGTTTTTCAGGGCGCCGGTACGGAGGTAGAACTCGTAGTTGTCCTGCCCCTTAACCTGATAACCCTGGTTGTATTTCGTGGTAGGGAAGGGGCGGGGAGTACCGAAGTTCCGATAAAAGGAGAATCCATCCATTAAGAAGAAAGCACCATTGTGGTGAAAATCATCCCCCATGAACCATTCGGTGACCGGTGCCTGCGGACTTATCGCTTTGAGGGCCGGATGTCTGCTCAGCGCCGCCATGGTGGAATAGAAACCGGGGTATGAAATGCCAAAAACGCCTACGTGAGCGTTATTCCCGCTGATATTGCTGAGCAGCCATTCAATCGTATCGTAGGTATCACTCGCCTCATCAAATTCAGTTCCTTTTTTTGAAGGATTGAACGGGCGGATGTTCACAAATTCCCCTTCACTCATGTAGCGGCCCCTCACATCCTGATAAACCATGATGTAATTTTCCCGAAGATACTGGCGCTGGTAGTTCGACCAGATCGGACGGTATTGCTCCTCTCCATAAGGCGCACAGCTGTAGGGCGTTCTGACCATCAGGATCGGATGTTTTTCCGATTGATCATTAGGTAAATAAATGGCCGTGAACAGTTTTGTTCCGTCCCGCATGGGAATCATGCGTTCAATCTTTTTATAATTGTCGCGAAACCAGGCAGAGTCCAGTTCGTATTGAGCGGTGGCTGCAAAAGCCAGACTGCAGAAAAGCAGGAAAAACAGCGCTTTTTTCTTCATAATCGGAAGATACGAATAAAAGAAAAAGCTGCCACCCGATGGGCAGCAGCTCCTCTAAAATGTGTAATTAATTATTGTACTTTGGAGATCTTAAGCATGTTGGTCGACAAATGAAGCTGAACAGGAATACTACCTGTATTCACCACCACATCGCCCACTTTAAGGAAACCTCTGGATTTCAGAATGTCGATCTGATCCTGGATGATATCATCCATGCTTTCTTCTTCATCATAGAAAAAAGCCCGAACGCCCCAGCTAAGGCTGAGCTGGTTCACCAGTGTACGTTCTTTTGTGAATACATACAAAGGCGCTTTGGGCCTATAACTACTCAGTGTAAAGGCAGTGTATCCACTTTCCGTCATACCGATCAGCGCATCTGCATTCACATCTTCAGCCAGTTTACAGGCATTGTAACAAACAGCGTCACTGATAAAAGAGGGGGAATGGGGAAGGGGTTTCAAATCATCTTCGCGGTTGTAGCGGAATTCTTTTTGTTCTACCTCAGCAATGATCTTCCGCATGGTTTCCACTACCAGCACAGGGTACTGACCGGCAGCGGTTTCTCCGGAGAGCATCACGGCATCCGCACCTTCGATAACGGCATTTGCCACATCGGTGGTTTCGCTGCGGTTGGGTTTGATCCGGTCCATCATGCTTTCCATCATCTGTGTAGCCACGATCACGGGCTTGGCACGATGAAGGCACTTGCGGATGATCTGCTTCTGGATCAGCGGTACCTGTTCTACCGGCATTTCCACGCCGAGGTCGCCACGGGCAATCATAATGCCATCCGACTCCAGAATGATTTCCCGGATATTGGTGATGGCTTCCGGCTTTTCAATTTTAGCTATGACTTTCGTCATGCTTTTTTTCTCTGCCAGTTTGCTTTTTATGATCACAATATCTTTTACACTACGCACAAAAGAAAGCGCTACCCAGTCGAGTTTCTGCTCAATGATAAACTCCAGATCTACCAGATCTTTTTCGGTGAGTGCAGGCAGTGAAATTTTGGTATCGGGGAGGTTCACTCCTTTTTTCGAGGATATAACACCCCCAAGTGTAACCATCACTTTTACATGACCTTCTTTGGTGACTTCCTTTACCTGAACCTCGATCTTGCCGTCGTCGATCATGATCTTATTGCCAATCTTCACATCTCCGGCGAGGTTAGGATAGGATACGAAAATTCTCTCCAGATTGCCTACGCATTTATCATTCACAAAAGTGAGGATATCTCCTTCTTTTACAGACAGTGCGTTGTTTTCGATTTCACCCACACGGAGTTTCGGCCCCTGCAGATCACCCAGTATGGCGATGTTGTACGGTTCAGTTGTATTGATTTTCCGGATGTGTTCAATGATCCGGAGTTTGTCTTCATGTGTGCCGTGCGAAAAGTTCAGACGGAATACATTTACACCTGCTCTTACGAGTGCCAGCAGTTGTTCGTAGGTGTCGCAGGCCGGCCCTACGGTAGCAACGATCTTGGTTTTGTGGTGGGTGTGGCGGATCCCTGCGTCGCGATCCATTTCCTGGTGGAGGTACTTAGCTATATTCTTTGCCATAATTCAGTTTTAAGGGTGATTAACTGGCCAGTATCTTAACGATCTTCAGCCATTCCTCACTTATTTTTTGTTTGGCCTTTACGGCATGGTCCAGCGGTGTGTAATGCATGCGGTTATTCACAATACCCACCATTACATTGTCGCGGCCTTCTTTCAGGCATTCCACAGCGGCATAGCCCATTCTGCTGGCGATGAGGCGATCCAGGCAGGTAGGTGCCCCGCCTCGTTGAATGTGCCCTAGGATACAGACACGTACATCGGCGTTGGGTAATTTCTCCCGTATAACTTTGCCTACTTCATTACCACCTCCGAAATCGTCGCCTTCTGCCACCACTACCAGATTCACCAGTTTCTGCCGGCGTTCTTTTTCCAGGAGGGAATCCACCATCTCATTGATGTTGGTTTTCTTTTCGGGAATGAGAATATGTTCAGCACCGGTAGCAATGCCACTGTGCAGGGCAATGTATCCGGCATCACGGCCCATCACTTCAATGACGAACAGGCGATCGTGTGCATCTGCCGTATCTCTGATCTTATCGATCGCTTCTATGGCGGTGTTGACCGCTGTGTCAAATCCTATGGTGAAATCCGTACCGGCAATATCTTTATCGATGGTGCCGGGAATACCGATACAGGGGATATCAAATTCATTGGAGAATATCTGCGCACCCCGGAAGGAGCCATCTCCTCCGATGATAACCAGTCCGTCGATCCCTCGTTTACGGAGATTCTCATAGCCTTTTTTGCGGCCTTCGGGGGTCATGAAATCTTTACAGCGGGCCGTCTTTAGGATCGTACCGCCCCTCTGGATGATATTGGCCACACTGCGGGATTCCATTTTGATGATATCATCATCCAGCATTCCCTGATAGCCGCGCATGATGCCATATACTTCATATCCTTCAAAAAGAGCGGTTCGAACCACCGCACGCACACAGGCGTTCATACCGGGTGCGTCCCCGCCGGACGTGAGTACACCTATCTTAGTCACTTTCTTGTTCATCGTAAAAAAATCTGGTTTACATGGGGAAGCAACCGTTGAGTACCTTTCTTTTGCGTCGCGAATCTACTGTTTTTCCGCGGAAAACACGCGCTTAAAATAGGCGGCTTTTCGTTAATAGGGATCGATTGTGTAAAACCTTTGGGTATGATGGATAAAAAATATTATCCTAATTTCCCTGCATGAAGCCGCAAACTCTGCTGATTACTGGTGTTCATGGTCTGGTAGGACAACACCTCTACCGGATCTTGGATCAATGGAACGGAAACGTGGTGCTGACAGGCCGTGGGCCGTTACGACTGCCTTCCGGTACTTTTCTTTACGAGGAAATGGATATTACGGATCCCGACCGGATACAGGAGGTTTTTAACCGCCACCGGCCGTCAGTGGTCATCCATTCCGCTGCCATGGCACAGCCGGATGAGTGTGAACTGGAACAGGATAAAACAGTACTGCACAATGTAACGGCTACCCAGTACTTACTCAGGGCCTCAGCTGCCCACCGCAGTTTTTTCATCTTCCTTTCCACCGATTTTGTTTTCTCCGGGAATGACGGTCCTTATCATGAAGAATCCCTTCCGGCACCGGTCAATTTTTACGGAGAAACCAAGCGACGGGCAGAACTGGAGGTAATGCTCTATGGTACGAATCATGCCATCGTCCGTACGGTACTGGTTTATGGAAATGTGATCAGCGGCACCCGTTCCAACATCATCTCCTGGGCCCGATCAGCCCTCGAAAAAGGCCAGCCGGCGAGGGTGGTCAGTGATCAGATACGAACTACCACCTATGCAGGCGATCTGGCCCGAGGCCTGTTGTTGATTGCAGAAAAAAAAGCCGGCGGCATCTGGCATATTTCCGGAAAAGATGCACTTTCGCCCTGGGATATATCCTTGAAAGTGGCTGCTGAATTAGGCCTGGACAGCTCCATACTAACTAAAGTGGATGCTTCCTCCTTCAGTCAGCCGGCGGAGCGTCCGCTTCAGACGCCTTTCATCATAGAGAAAGCACGCAGGGAGCTGGGATTTGAACCCATTTCTTTCGATGAAGGAATGCGGATCGTGCTGAATGGGGGTTAATTCATCAGCAGAATGTTCGCGCTGCGCTGGAGGATGTTGAACGCAATTTCAGCCATCAGATTCTCTTTATCAAGGGTAGGATTGACCTCTGTAACTTCAAAACAGCAGATGTTGCGCAGCTGCATGAATTTGAAGACCAGATCTTCTGCTTCCCGTTCTCTCAGGCCGTTTTCTACCGGCGTGCCGGTGCCCCGGGAGATGCCGGCATCCATGCAATCTACATCGAAGCTCACATAAATATCTGTGCAGGCCGACAAATGGTTAACAACCATGCGGACAAGGTTTTCCGGACCTTTCCTGCGTACTTCTGTAGTAGTAAACACTTTTATGCCGAGGCGATCGATCAGCTGTTTCTCTTCTTTTTCAAAATCACGTAATGAGATCAGCACAATGTCTTCCGGCAAAATTTTAGGGGAAATACCGCCAAAATTTTTAAGGGTATCCCATTGCGCTTTGGTTTCGGGATCTACATTGTGCAACCGGCATTCTGTATTGTCCAACCCCAGTGAGATGGCCAGTGGCATCCCATGAAGGTTTCCCGATGGAGTAGTGTAGGGTGTATGCAGATCGGCGTGCGCATCGATCCATATTACTCCCAGTCGCGACTGGGGCTTAGCCATTTTAATACCTGCGATGGTAGCGCCCGCAATGCTG
>CANHUD010000041.1 GCA_947463665.1 Sphingobacteriales bacterium | reverse complement strand
GCCATTGGCCGGGCCAGGGGCAAGAATATGATGATGAGCAACGATGAACGGGAGAACACCCTGAACCAGTTGCTGGTGGAGATGGACGGATTTGGAGGCGATAGCGGAATCATTATCCTTGCCGCCACCAACAGGCCGGATGTGCTGGATAGTGCCCTGCTTCGTCCTGGTCGCTTTGACCGGCAGATCAGTATCGACAAGCCGGATCTGAAAGGCCGTGAAGCGATCTTCCATGTACATCTTGGCCCAATCAAAAAATCCGGTAAACTGGATATTCATAAGCTCGCCGAACTGACACCGGGATTTGCCGGGGCAGATATTGCTAATGTGTGCAATGAGGCGGCCCTGATCGCAGCCAGAAAAGGGAAAGAATCCGTGGAGATGGATGATTTTCAGGATGCGATCGATCGGATTATCGGTGGTCTTGAGAAGAAAAACAAGATCATCTCGCCAGAAGAAAAAAAGATCATCGCCTATCACGAAGCCGGTCATGCCGTTTGTGGCTGGTTCCTGGAGCATGCCTACCCGTTATTGAAAGTGACTATTGTTCCTCGTGGGGTTGCAGCGCTTGGATATGCGCAGTATACACCCAAAGAGCAATATCTCTATGACACTGACCAGCTGATGGATCAGATGTGCATGACATTAGGTGGCCGGGCTGCAGAAGAAATTTTCTTCGGAAAAGTATCAACCGGCGCACAGAATGATCTGCAGCAGATCACCCGTATTGCCTATTCCATGATCACGGTATACGGAATGAATGCCAAGGTCGGAAATGTCAGTTTTTACGATCCTTCACAGGAGAATCAGTTTACCAAGCCTTATAGCGAGGAAACCGGTAAGCTGATCGATGAAGAAGTCCGTAAGCTTATTGATTCCGCTTATGTGCGTACCCGGCAGCTCCTGCAAAAGCGCAGAAAAGAAGTGGAAGATCTGGCGCATGCGCTTCTCGAGAAGGAAGTTCTCCAGCAACAAGATGTGGAAGCTCTGATCGGAAAGCGACCTTTTGAAGAGAAAAAAGTACTTTTGGATGAACATCCGGAACATGTGGCGAAAGAATCCGTTGATGCGGATACTCCAGCAGCTCCGGCTGATACTGAACCCAATGCTGATCCTTCATGAGCACAGCAAAAAACGCAATTTTAAAGAGAATAAGGAAGGCACTGGAGAAACCGGTGCCTTTGCCTTTCCCTGATGTTGACAAAACAACGGAATTTTATCCGGGACCGGCAGACGATCTCACGGTCGTTTTTGCGGAGCATTTTACTGCTCTGCAGGGAAAGTTTGCATTTTGCCTGGACGAGCAGGAGCTGGTGAGGCAATTTGCGCTGGTAGCTGCACAGCAGCAGTGGACGCATATCTATTGTGCTGAGCCTGCCATCCGTGAACAATTTATACGAAACGGCTTCCCTCATTTCACCGACAAACCGCTGGCCGAATCGGATGTGGCGATCACGTCCTGTGAATGTTTAATAGCCAGAACGGGTAGTATCGTACTGTCGGCAGCACAGGAAGAGGGCCGTACCGCATCCGTTTACGCACCCGTGCACGTCTGCATAGCTTCCACTGCGCAGGTTGTATACGATGTGGCAGATGGAATACAGTGGATGAAAGCGAAATATGGCGACCTGCTGCCCTCTATGATCAGCTTTGCTACAGGACCAAGCCGAACAGCCGACATCGAAAAGACGTTGGTGGTAGGCGTACATGGTCCAAAAGAAGTATATTGTTTTCTGGCCGATGAATCGCCTCTTTGATATGAAACTTCAGGAAGGCAAACGCATCTATTTTTTATCCGATTTTCATCTGGGTGTCCCGGATCATGCTACCAGTCTGGTACGGGAGAAAAAAATCGTTGCCTTTCTCGAAGAGATCCGGCACGATGCTGAAATGATTTTTATTGTAGGGGATCTGTTTGATTTCTGGTTCGAATACCGGAAGGTGGTCCCCAAGGGGTATGTTCGGATTCTGGGAAAACTGGCACAGCTGACGGATGCCGGAATCCGTATACATTTTTTTGTGGGTAATCATGATATGTGGATGAACGGGTATTTTGAAAAAGAACTGAACATCCCTGTTTTTCATCAGCCCAGGCAGTATGTGTTCAATGAAAAACTTTTCTTCATCGGACATGGAGATGGTCTGGGCCCCGGTGATCATGGGTATAAATTGCTGAAAAAGATCTTTCGGAATCCAATTGCACAGTTCCTTTTCGGCATCCTGCCCCCCGTTTTGGGGATGTCGCTCGCGCAGGTTTCCAGTAAAGGGAGTCGTGCCGCTACCGGTAGCCGCGACGAACAATACCTGGGAGATGAAAACGAATGGCTGGTTCAGTTCTGCAGGGAAGAGCTGCAACGGGCACATCAGGATTATTTCATCTTCGGACACCGGCATCTGCCCCTGGATATTCCCCTCAGTGAAAAGAGCCGGTATGTTAATCTGGGCGACTGGATCCGGTATGATACCTATGCAGTGTTCGACGGTCAGGAACTTTATCTTAAAGAATACAGACCATGAAATATGTGCTGATCCTTCTGATGATGGGGCTAATCGGACAGGTAATTGCCCAGCCGGAGGCGAAACAGATCCTGAATGGTTCTTTCCGTTCTTTCTCGGTGGATGAAACGGGGCATCTTTATGTGGTAACATATGACGGGCGGTTAAAGAAATACAATCCTAAAGGGGATTCCATGGGTGTGTTCAACGATGTAAGGCGATATGGCCGTTTAACCATGGTGCATACCGGGAACCCGCTACGGACGCTGCTTTTCTACAGGGATTTCCGCACCGTAGTAGTACTGGATCGTTTCCTGCAACCCATTAATGTACTGGATTTTCGAAAGAATAACCTGTTTCAGGTGAAAGTGGTTGCTCCATCCTACGATAACCATTTGTGGATTTTTGATGAGCAGGAAAATAAATTGAAGAAGATCGGTGAAGCCGGTAATGTGTTAATGGAAACGGCTGATCTCCGGGTAGCACTGGATATCACACCTTCTCCCCGGGATCTGATCGATCAGAATGGATTTGTGTATCTGTACGATGAGCTGAATGGCCTCTATATCTTTGATTATTACGGGGCCTTTAAAGGACGAATCGCCCTGATTGGCTGGGATAATATTCAGATTTCCGGATCATCCATATCCGGCACTAAAGGAGATAAACTGCTTGATTATACATTTGGAACACTGGAGCTGAAGGAAAAACCACTGCCTTCCCTTACGGAATCCGTTCAGTCGGTAAGACGCTCGTTACAGGGACTCTATATACTAACCGAAAAGGGTATAAAACTGGTTCAATACTGATCTATGCAAACATTCTGGAAAACCGTTTTTCTCGATAATTCACTTCTGCAGTATGCTATAGTGGGAGCTGTTATCCTTCTGGCATGGCTGTTCAAGAAATACATTGGCCGTTACGTAAGTTCACTGTTTTTCCTGCTCATGCGCGGGCTTGGAAAAGACCTTGACCGAAAGGCATTTGTAAACCTGATCATCGGACCGGTTGAAAATTTTCTGCTGATATGGATCAGTTACGTGGCACTCCATTCTCTTACCTACCCTCATTTGCTCGATGCACCGGTAGCCGGTATCCGGTTATCGGACTATGCAGAAGGACTGTTTCGGTTTCTGCTGATTTTTTATTTTTTCCGGATGACACTGCGGCTGGTTGATTATCTCGCGCTGGTTATGGGTAGAAAAGCGGCACAGACGCCCTCTCCGGACGATGATCAGCTCATCGTTTTTTTCAAGGATTTCCTTAAAGTAGTGCTTTTTATTGTGGGAATATTGGTGGTCTTGAAACTGGTATTCAGCCAGGATATTTCCAGAGTGTTGGCAGGATTGAGTATCATCGGTGCCGCCATAGCACTCGCTGCAAGGGAAAGCATTGAGAATATGATTGCTTCTTTTATCATCTTTTTTGATAAGCCGTTTACAACGGGGGATCTGCTGAAAGTGAACAACTTCACTGGAACGGTGGAGCGCATTGGCTTGCGCAGTACCCGGATACGAACCGTTGAAAAAACCTATGTTTCGGTTCCGAACAAACAGATGGTGGATTCTATCGTAGATAATTTAAGCCTGCGTACCCATCGCAGGGGCGAATTGAAACTGTTCATCGATGCAAAAGCGAAAGGAGAACAGATAGAAGCATTCATGAAAGCGGTCAGCCGCTGTTTTTCTCATCATACGATCATCGATCACAATGTGCAATTTGCCGAAATAAACCAGCAGGGGTTACTGATCTCCATCGACTATCTGAGTACCATCGTGGATTTCAAGGCGTTTAACCGACAGAAAGACCAGTTCAATCTGGCTATACTTCACCTGCTTAGTGAATATGAATTGCTTTTATCAGGAGAAGATAAAGTGGTCAGGATATCAAAAGATCTGCTTTCATCTCCTGAAGAAACTGCTTAAGTTGTTCCAGTTGTCTGATTACTTCCTGTTTCTGATGTGATGTATCCGTTTTTCTAAGCTGGGCCCGCGCCGCCTCAATGGATATTTTTTTATTCCGAAGGAGATCGTAAATGTCCTGTAGCGTTTTGATATCTTCCGGCCGGTAAAAGGTTTCGTTTTTAGCATTTTTACGAGGCTCAAGAATATCGAATTCCGATTCCCAGTAACGGAGCTGTGAGGTCGTGATCCTGAACATCGCTGCCACTTCTCCGATGCCATAAAAAGGTTTGCTGAACAATGTATGGTCTTCCGGAATCATCAGTTGGTCCGCATTAGCCGGAAGCTCACGGCTGGCCTTTCGACCCCGTCCGGATTTAGGTTTCTCGGGTGATTCAGGTTTTATTTCCAGAAAAATACCGGTTTGCGGGGGGTGGGGTAACCCTGTTTCTTCCTCCTGCAAGGTATGGGCATCTATGGCCTGTTCCGACGTATCTGAAAACAGTTCCGGCTGTTGTTCCGGGAAGTCGAACAGCGTATGAATCCGCTTATCGGCAACAGGTATATCCTCTGCCGGATCAACACGTTCTGCATTTTCCTGCAGGATGACCTGCGGAGGGACCAGTTTTCGTTCTTCCGGATGCAGCGTAGTGCTCTCTGCCTGTTCCTTTGTTTCCGTGAAGGTGGTGAATAAATCCAGTTGTTCCAGCATCGATGCAAATTATTCAGATATGCATCAGTGTGTTGTAAAATTTATTCACAGGATGTTGAAAGAAAGTCTGCCGTTGATATGGCCGTTCATCAGTCAAAGCTCTGGTTGCTGGAAGCAGCCAGCTTCAGGATCTGCTGGTATTGATCCGGCGACAGATCGTTATAGAAGAAGTAGATCGGATCGATGGGTCTGCCGCCTTTATGTACTTCGTAATGCAGGTGCGGACCGGTAGATTTTCCGGTATTGCCTACCCAGCCGATGACTTCACCGCGTTTTACAAACTCTCCCACACGTGCTTTCAATCGAACCAGGTGTCCGTACAGCGTTTCATATCCGTAGCCATGATTGAGGACTACATGGTTGCCGAAGCCATTGCCCAGGTTGCCGGATATTTTTACCCGACCATCAGCGGTAGCATAGACAGGCGTACCCTGAGGGGCCGAAAAATCCAGCCCTGCATGGAATTTAACCGTTTTATAAACGGGATCTATACGTCTGCCAAATCCGGAAGCGATGCGCTTCAGATCCCGGTTGGCCACCGGCTGAATGGCAGGAGTAGCGGCCAGCAGTTTCTCTTTATTCCGGATCATTCCTTCGATCTCTGTGTATGATTTTTCCTGGAATGTCATTCTGGCTGACACTTTATTCAGTGTGGAGATGATAGATTTCACAAGCTCACTCTGGTCCATCGATGCAACCAGCCGGACTTCATTTTCCATTTCCAGTTCTTTCTGACGGGCACTATCCGGGATAGGGGAGGCCTCAAAAATGGTACGGTAAACCTCGTTGTCCCGTTTCTCCAGCTGGGAAATTTTCTGTTCCAGATCCCGTACCCGGCCACTAATCAGGTTAATATCCTGCTGCGACCGCTCATATTGCATACGAATGATCCGCTCTTTGGGCGAGTCCAGAAATCGGAAGGCAAAAGCTACAATGATCAGGGCCGTAACAATGGCAGCCGCCAGAAACCCCAGCACACGAAGAAGCTTGACCCGTAGTGGGATCACGAGCTTCTCGTATCGGAGCGTATTGGCGTTATAGACGTATTTTACTTTTTTCATGACTGCCATTCCCGACTTGCCGAATTCCTGCATTACCGGGCTCAGGGTGCGCCAAAAGATGTACTTTTGCCCGGCCCTGACGATAAGGCAAATATAGCCCTGGGAGGGCTATAAATATCAACAAAATCAATGAACCCCATGACTTCGGCTGAAATTCGCCAGAAATTTCTGGATTTTTTCGCTTCCCGCGGCCATCAGATCGTACCATCGGCTCCTATTGTGGTCAAAAACGACCCGACGCTCCTGTTCACCAATGCGGGTATGAACCCGTTCAAGGACTACTTCCTGGGCAACCGGCCTGCTCCCCACAGGAGGGTAGCAGATACGCAGAAATGCCTGAGGGTCAGTGGAAAACACAACGACCTGGAGGAAGTGGGCGTGGATACCTACCACCATACGATGTTTGAAATGCTGGGGAACTGGAGTTTCGGAGACTATTTTAAGGCCGATGCCATCGCCTGGAGCTGGGAACTGTTGACGGTTGAATACGGCTTACCGAAAGACCGCCTGTATGTGACCGTTTTTCAGGGCGATGAAAAAGAAGGTTTGCCCAGAGATGAAGAAGCCATCGCCGAATGGAAGAAATGGATCGCCGAAGACCGCATCCTGATGGGCAACAAAAAGGATAATTTCTGGGAGATGGGCGATGCCGGCCCCTGCGGCCCCTGTTCCGAAATCCATTTCGACGGCAGGACAGAAGCTGAGCGGCAGCAGACCGACGGGAAAAATCTGGTGAATGCGGACCACCCACAGGTGATCGAAATATGGAACAATGTGTTTATGCAATTCAACCGCCTGAAAAGCGGCGAACTGGAGTCGCTGCCGGAAAAACATGTAGATACCGGTATGGGGCTGGAGCGACTGGTACGGGTGATACAGGGAAAGACATCGAATTACGATACCGATCTTTTTACGGCCACTATTGCTGAAGTGGAAAAAATAACCGGACTGACCTATCGCTTCAGCGATGAACGGTCCGATATCGCCTTTCGGGTGATCGCAGATCATATACGGGCTATCGCCTTTACCATTGCCGATGGCCAGCTGCCTTCCAATACAGGCGCCGGTTATGTGATCCGCCGTATTCTCCGGAGAGCCGTTCGGTATTATTACTCCTATCTGCAGCATACTTCGCCACTGCTGCATCAACTGGTGCCCGGTCTGGCCGCACAGTTCAGTCATGTGTTCCCGGAACTCACCCAGCAGCTGGACTTTGTTCGGAAAGTGATCCAGGAAGAAGAAGACTCCTTCCTCCGAACATTGGAAAAAGGACTCCGTAAAATAGAGGAGCTGACCAAGAGCACGGAAAAAACGATCAAAGGAGCGGAAGCCTTCGAACTGCTGGATACGTATGGTTTTCCCATCGACCTGACGCGGCTGATCGCCCGTGAAAAAGGATTTTCGGTAGATGAAGCCGGTTTTGAAAAGGAAATGCAGCAACAGAAAGAACGAAGCCGGGCAGCCACAGCGGTGGATGCGGAAGACTGGATAGTGCTGCGCGATGGTGCTTCGGAATTTATTGGGTATACCAACCTGGATAGTATAACCGAAGTGGTTAAGTACAGAAAGGTAAAAGGGAAGGGAAAAGAGGCCTGGCAGGTGGTACTGGCCGAAACCCCTTTTTATGCAGAAAGCGGAGGGCAGTCGGGCGATAGCGGAGTGCTGGAGATCGCAGGTAAGGCTTATGTGGTGGCAGACACCCGTAAAGAGAATGATCTGATCATTCACCTGTTGCCGGAAATTCCGGCTTCACTGGAAGGCTCTGTGCAGGCACGTGTAGATGTACGAAAGCGCAAGCAGACTGGCATGCACCATTCGGCTACCCATCTTCTGCATGCGGCGCTGCGAAAGGTTTTGGGTACTCATGTTGCCCAGAAAGGTTCGCTGGTGAACGAGAATTATTTACGGTTCGATTTTTCCCATTTCGCGAAGGTTACCCCGGAAGAATTGCAACAGGTAGCGGCTCTGGTCAATGAAAAAATTCGGGAAAATATCCCGGTAGTCATTCGTGAGATGCCCAAAGACGAAGCCATCGCATTGGGGGCAATGGCTCTTTTTGGTGAAAAATACGGAGAGGTGGTTCGGGTGGTTGTGATCGATCCGTCTTATTCTGTTGAACTTTGCGGAGGAACACATGTGGGTTCTACCGGTGAACTGGGCTATTTCGTGCTCGCGAGTGAATCGGCTGTTGCTGCGGGGGTCCGACGGATAGAAGCACTGGCAGGAGCAGCTGCAGCTTCGTTTATGGAAACGGAATTCCGTGAACTCAGAAAAGTAAAAGAACTTTTCAGGAATCCAAAAGATCTTGAAAAAGCAGTGGAGCAGGTGCAGGAGGAGAATGCATCGCTCAAAAAACAGATCGAATCACTGGAGGCCCGCATGCTGGCCGGTCTGAAAGCGGAACTGATCCAGAAGGCAGAATCCTTCAAGGATGCATTTTTCCTCGGGGAAATAGTGGATGTTCCACATGCCGATGCGCTCAAAAAATTATGTTTTGACCTTAGGAACCAGCTACCGGATCACCTGATCGTACTGGCTGCAACCATTTCGGGTAAAGCATCCGTAGCCGTTGGGGTGTCCGATACACTGATCTCCAGCCGCTCTCTGGATGCCGGTAAAATTATTAAGGAAACCATCGCTCCGCTGATAAAGGGCGGCGGCGGCGGACAAAAATCACTGGCTACCGCAGGCGGTCAGGATGCGTCCAACCTGCAGGAAGTACTGAAGGCGGTCCGCAAACTCCTGTAACCTGCCACCAAGGCTGGAGGCATTAACAAAACTTTATGCGAAAGGCTTCGTAGATAAGGCTGATTCCCGTAAATTTGAATTACTAATTATTTCGTAGTTTAAACTTATTTCTATGCTCAAAGGTATGTTCGCTGTTTTGACAGGTACATGTATATCAGTGGCAACATTC
This sequence comes from Sphingobacteriales bacterium, assembly GCA_947463665.1. GTDB lineage: Bacteria > Bacteroidota > Bacteroidia > Chitinophagales > Chitinophagaceae > Pollutibacter. The sequence goes on along the minus strand of CANHUD010000041.1, from coordinate 4,292 downwards.
GCGCAGGAGAGGGATATCCGGCGGGAAGAGATCATTATTCGGAAGAGTGGAAAGCCGTCTGAGAAAATGGTAATTGTAATTGATGGGGATTCCATTACGGTAAATGGAAAGCCGATAAGTGGTCAGCAGGAGAATATCACGATCCTGCGGAAGATCGATCGGTTTTCCAGTGACGGACAGGGGACCTCTCCCAACGTGCGGATTATAGGAGGAGAGCATCTCCCCATGGATGGGCCGATTGAGTTCCGGATGCTGGATGGGAAAGTCCCCAAACAGGCTTTTCTGGGGGTGAACATCGAGAAAGCAGACAAAGGGGTTAAAATCGTAGAGGTATCTCCGGGTACTGCTGCTGAAAAAGCTGGGCTGAAATCCGGCGATGTGATCCTTTCGGTTGGAGGAGAGGTTGTTTCGGAACCGGAAGCTTTCCGCGAACAGATACGCAGGCAGAAGCCGGAAGAGGAAGTGGAACTGGTAGTAAGGCAGCAGGGAGATAGAAAAGAAAAGACGATGAAGGTCCGACTGGGCAGCGCCCCTGCAACCGGATCCTTCCGCATGATGATACCCACAGAACCCAATTCACCCGAGGCACCTATGGTCCCGGGCCGGCCGGGCGCTCCCCGGATACGGATGTTCCGCAACGGAGAAGCACTGGGTCCGATCATCGAAGAGGAAATCGAACGTTCTTTTTCCCTGCTGGGGGATCGGCCGCAACTGGGCATTCGTATTCAGGATACGGAAGCGGCCAATGGGGTAACCGTATTAGACGTAAATGAAGGTTCTCCGGCACAGAAAGCAGGTGTTAAAACCGATGACCTGATAACGGCCATTGATGGGAAAGAAATAAAAGACACGGATGAAGCACGAGAGGCGTTGCAGACCGTCCGTGAAAAATCCACCTACAGCCTTAAACTGAAACGGGAAGGCAAGACGATGGAACTGCAGGTGCAGATCCCAAAGAAACTTAAAAAAGCCACGCTTTAACGGAACACCCTCCGCGATCACCGCCGGAGGGTTGTTTTTTTCATAGCTTTGCCCGAGATGAAAGCAGATTCTTTATACGAACTGGTGGTAGGGCTGGAAGTACATGCCCAGCTGCTCACCAACAGTAAGTTGTTCTCCGGCGATGCCAACCGATTCGGCGATGCGCCCAACACAAACGTCAGTCCCATTGTTCTTGGTCACCCGGGAACCCTTCCTAAAATGAATGAACAGGCCATCGGCCATGCCGTAAAAATGGGACTGCTTTGTGGCTCTGAAATTGCCCGGACCAATTATTTCGCCCGAAAAAATTATTTCTATCCCGATCTGCCCAAGGGCTACCAGATCTCTCAGCATACTACTCCTATCTGTATTGGGGGGGATGTCACCATCCGAACCACCGAAGGTTCCCGCTCCATCCGGCTCACCCGCATCCATCTGGAGGAAGATGCCGGTAAAAGTATTCACGATGCGGCAGATCACTATACCTGCCTGGATTACAACCGTGCCGGCGTACCGCTGGTGGAAATAGTAACCGAACCGGATATACGCAGCGCAGAAGAAGCGTTCGCCTTCCTCACAGAACTCCGGAAACTGGTCCGCTGGATCGGTGTTTGTGATGGCAATATGGAAGAAGGCAGCCTTCGGTGCGATGCCAATATTTCCCTTCGTCTCAAAGGTGACACCGCCTATGGTACCAAAGTCGAGGTTAAAAACCTAAACTCCATCCGGAACGTTCGAAAAGCCATCGAGATCGAAGCTGCCCGCATCGAAGCAAAACTGCTCCGCGGCGAAACCATCCTACAGGAAACCAGAGGATTTGATGCCGATAAAGAAACGACCTATTCCATCCGCACCAAAGAAGATGCCGATGACTACCGCTATTTTCCGGATCCCGATCTGACACCGTTCATACTAACTGAAACGGATATAGAGCGATATCGTGCCGAACTGCCTATGCTTCCGGAACAGTGGGTGGAATCCCTGCAACAACAATTCGGATTGTCGGAATACGATGCCCGACAACTCACTGAAGATGCAGAACTGGTGCATTATTTCGCTGCCATCGCAGCGGTATCCCCACATTATAAAGCCATTGCCAACTGGCTGCTGGGCCCTGCCCGTTCCTATGCCAACGAACATGATACGCCCATACATACACTTCCTGTCACGCCGGAACAATGGCAGGTACTCATTGAACTGGTGCAGAATGGAGAGATAAGCTTTTCTGCGGCGGCCACCCGCCTCTTTCCTGCTCTACTAACAAAAACGGGTAGTGATCCCAAAGCACTGGCGATAGCGCTTAACCTGCTACAGACGTCTGATGCCGGAGAGCTGGAAGCATGGATCGATGAAGTGCTGTTATCCATGGCCGACAAAGTCCTTGAATATAAAAAAGGGAAGAAAGGGCTTATTGGCCTGTTTATGGGTGAAGTAAAAAAGCGTTCGAAAGGGAAAGCAGATCCTAAACGTACCAACGATATTCTGATACAAAAATTAAATGCTTAATCATGCGAAGAATCTATCTGATCGCAGCCATCGGTCTTTTCATGGCTTCCTGTAAAGACCAGTCGGCCAACCGCCTCACCGTTGAGGGTTCTCTCAAAAATGTTAAAGAACCGCTCACCGTTTATCTGGATAAAATCGAATTCAATGGCAGCCAGCCGCTGAATGTAGATACAGCGCTGGTGACCGATACCCAAACATCTTTCCAGCTGGATGCCACACCACCGGAAGAAGAAAGTCTGTACCGGCTGCGTCTTTCCAATGGCAGTTATATACTGCTGGTGTCCGATAGGCCCAAAATCAGGGTGGAATGGGCCATTGATGAGCCTACTGCCTATTCCAGCAACTCATCCGCCAGCCAGTCGCTCAGGCAACTGCTGAATTATTTCAATGATCGGGTTGCCTCTATCGATCAGCAGCGCCGTGGACTGGATACATTGTCTTCTGCCGATAGCCTCACCATTGCCGGTGAAGCTAAGCTGAAAGATTACAGCATCGAAACTGAGAAAGCCTTACTAACATATGCGGATACTACGAAGAGCCCGATTGTGGCATTGTTTGTAGTAGGGCCCTTACTGGCCGGACAGTCGGAACCCGCAAAAGTAGAACCGGTCATGACCTCCATGTCCAAGCGTTTCCAGCAGCACAGTCTGGTACGAAACGCAGTGAATGAGTTCTTTGCTGCGGCTCAAAAACAAAATTCTGCCATCAAAGAAGGAGCACCTGCACCTGATTTCACACTGGCCGCTCCGGATGGTAAAATGGTATCACTCAGTTCTTTCCGTGGGAAATATGTACTGGTTGATTTCTGGGCCAGCTGGTGCAAGCCTTGCCGCCAGGAAAACCCAAATGTAGTGGCAGCCTACCAGGCGTTCAATGCTAAGAATTTCACCATCCTTGGTGTGTCACTGGATCGTGAAAAAGAACCGTGGTTGCAGGCCATTCAGGATGATCGGCTGAACTGGTCGCATGTAAGCGATCTGAAATTCTGGGAGAGTATGGTAGTGCCGCTTTACAATATTGAAGGCATCCCCTACAACGTACTGGTGGATCCGGATGGAAAGATCATTGCTCAGAATCTGCGCGGACAACAACTGCACGCCAAGCTGGCAGAAGTGCTCAAGTAAACAGATCGTAACAGACATAAAAAAAGGCCGTATCGAAGGATACGGCCTTTTTTATTGAACTTATTTTTTCTTTCCGGATAGCCCCAGCAGGATGACCGGTAATAGAATCAGATTGGTGAGCGTGGCGGCCAGCAGCGTAAGCGAAGTCAGATAACCCAGTGCTTTCGTACCGCCAAATCCGCTGAACAGGAAGATCACAAATCCGGCGATCAGTACCAGCGACGTGTAGATAATGCTGATTCCTGTTCCCCGGAGGGTATGCATCACCGTGGTTTGTACATCTCCATTGTAATGGGGAAGGTCCTGCTTGTAACTGATGAGGAAACGGATCGTAACATCAATGGCGATACCCAGAGCTACACTGAAGATCAGTACCGTTGAGGGTTTTAAGGGTATCCCGGCCCAGCCCATAACGCCTGCGGTTAGCATCAGCGGTATGATGTTTGGAATCAGGGATGCCAGCAGGATACGCCAGGATTTGAAAAGATAGAGCATGCAGAAAGCAATCAGCACAAAAGCCCAGAAAATACTGTCACGCAGCCCGTTGATGATAAACCGGCTACCCTCCAAAAAGGTTATGCTGGTACCGGTAAATTCCACCCTGTATTTGCTGCTGTCGAAATACTGGTCCGATTTTACCTTCAGTGAGTCCAGCAGCAGTGGTAGTCTTTTGGAACCCAT
>CANHUD010000040.1 GCA_947463665.1 Sphingobacteriales bacterium | reverse complement strand
GAACTCCACAACCGTAACTTTTGTTCCCATCGAATTGTAAAAATCCGCGAATTCTACTCCAATGGCTCCGCTTCCTACCACAATCATGCTCTTGGGCTGCTGGGGGAGAACCATCGCATCGCGATAGCCAATGATCTTCTTGCCATCAAACGGCATGGCAGGCAACTGGCGACTGCGGGCACCGGTGGCGATTATGATATATTTACCTTCTACGACTTTCTTAGACCCGTCAGCAGCTGTTACTTCCAGCTTGCCTCTGCCGGCAATCTTTCCGTAGCCCATGATCACATCGATCTTGTTCTTCTTCATCAGAAACTGCACACCCTTACTCATCTTGTCGGCAACACCACGGCTCCGCTTGATCACCGCTCCAAAATCATGCGCAACACCGCTGCTCTGGATACCGTAATCGGCACTGTGCTTCAGGTACTCATACACCTGCGCACTTTTCAGCAACGCTTTGGTAGGTATACAACCCCAGTTGAGGCAGACACCCCCTAAACTTTCTTTTTCCACAATTGCTACCTTGAAACCCAGTTGAGAAGCCCGGATCGCAGCGGGATATCCGCCAGGCCCGCTTCCCAGTACGATTACGTCGTATGCCATAGACAAATCTTGTTTTGAATTGCGGCAAAGGTAAGCATTTCACAGAATCGTAAACCGTCTGTTGAAAGGCCGCCTTCGGGAAAATGATAGAATCAGCACGCCACTAGAAACCTTTCTGTGCCAATACAACTCCAAGTTGTGAGGCCGACAGGACGCCGGATTGTCTCCAAATAATCTGACCCTTATGAAACAAAACCAGCGTCGGTACACTGCTGATCTGGTAGGCCGTAGCAGCCTGCTGGTTTTTGTCCACATCAATCTTGATCACCCGCACCCGTTCGCCCTGCTGTTCCACCAGCTTCTTCAATTCCGGAGCCATCACCTTACAGGGACCACACCACTCCGCAAAAAAATCTACCAAAACCGGCGTGTCTCCATTTATAAGTTCCTGAAATTTGCTCATAACTATAATTTTTCTGACCTTCGTGCAAAATTACGGACAGGGTACAAAATTAAATGTGACCATCGTCACGCTGCTCCACTCCAAAAAATCAAGTCGTTTGGCATAATTTTTTGGAATGCAGAAAATTAATTATACCTTTGCCGTCCCAAAATTTCATACAATGGCAAGAGTATGTCAGGTTACCGGCAAGAAGCCGATCGGTGGAAACTACGTTTCGCACTCCAATATCAAGACGAAGCGGAGATTTCTGCCCAATCTGCAGACCAAGCGTTTTTTCCTGGCGGAAGAAGGCAAGTGGATTACGTTGAAAGTGTCGGCTGATGCTATCCGCACCATCAACAAACGTGGGCTGCTCACCGTGGTGAAGGAAATGAGAGCAAACGGTGCAAACATTTAATTAATTCTCAAATCGAACGACAATGGCAAAGAAAGGCAACAGGGTTCAGGTGATTCTCGAGTGCACGGAGCATAAGACTACCGGGCTTTCTGGCACCAGCCGCTATATCAGCTCCAAAAATAAGAAGAATACGCCCGAGCGTCTGGAGTTGAAGAAGTACAACCCGATCATGAAAAAGTATACCATTCACAAAGAAATTAAATAACCATGGCAAAGGCAGCTTCTAAAAACGCGAAAGTAAAAGACCTTAAAGCTTCTGCTGAAGCGAAGAACTGGACGAAAGTGATCCGCGCCGTTCGCAGCCCCAAGTCTGGTGCCTATACCTTCAAAGAGAACATTGTCCACAAAGACAAAGTGAAGGATTTTCTGGCCCAGAAATAATGCCGGCCTGCAATTTAGTGTTGAGCTGTTCTGTTTGTTGCAGAACAGCTTTTCTTATTTGAGCCTTACACCACTCCTTCATACCTTTACAATATGGGATTATTCGATAAAATCTTCGGAAAAAAAGAAAAACAGACGCTGGACCAGGGACTGGAAAAAACCCGGGAGAATTTCTTTTCCCGTATCACCAAAGCCGTGGCCGGAAAAAGTACCGTTGACGATGAACTACTCGATAATCTCGAAGAAGCGCTGGTAAGTGCAGATGTAGGCATCGAAACCACGGTGAAAATCATCGAAAAGATCGAAAAAAGAGTGGCGCGTGATAAATACATCAACACGTCCGAACTCAGCACAATCCTGAAAGAAGAGATCGAATCCATCCTGGTGGATGCAAAAGAACAATCCTACCGGGATTTCTCCACCCCCTCCGGCACCAAACCCTACATCATACTGGTAGTAGGGGTAAATGGCGTAGGGAAGACCACCACCATCGGAAAACTGGCACATAACTTTCAATCTGCCGGTAAATCCGTTCTGCTCGGTGCCGCAGATACCTTCCGCGCCGCCGCCGTTGACCAGCTTACCATCTGGAGCGAACGCGCCGGGGTTCCCATCGTTAAAAAAGAAATGGGCGCAGATCCGGCCTCTGTTGCCTTCGATACCGTTAACAGCGCGGTAGCACGTGGTTCAGATGTGGTATTGATTGATACTGCCGGCCGACTGCACAACAAAGCCCATCTAATGGAGGAACTCAGCAAGATCCGCCGCGTCATCCAAAAGGTGATTCCCGATGCACCACATGAAGTACTGCTGGTACTGGATGGTTCTACCGGACAAAACGCACTGGAACAGGCCCGCCATTTCACAGCCGCTACCGATGTTACCTCCCTCGCCATCACCAAACTGGATGGTACAGCCAAAGGGGGTGTGGTTTTGGCCATCGCCAGCCAGTTCGCTATCCCGGTGAAATTTGTGGGTGTGGGTGAAAAAATGGAAGACCTGCTGGTGTTCAACAAACACGAATTCGTCGATTCCATTTTTAAACTCTCCTGATTCATCCGTATCTTCAGAGATGCGATTGATCTTACTTCTTTCTGTTCTCCTGTCGGCAGCCTCTGTTTCGGCTCAGCCGCTCATCGTCAGCTCCTTTAACCTTCGCTACGATAACCCGCGCGATTCCGGAAATCTCTGGAAAGACAGAGCTCCCGTATGCGCCAGTCTGATCCGTTTTCACCAGTTCGATATCTTCGGAACACAGGAAGGACTCAGACACCAGCTCGATACGCTCAACGCCCTGCTACCGGAATACACGTACGCAGGGGTGGGGCGTGATGATGGAAAAGCAGGTGGAGAACATTCTGCGATCTTTTATCGGAAAGACCGCTTTGAACGGCTCGATGGCGGTGATTTCTGGCTGTCGACCACCCCCGAAAAACCGGGAAAAAGCTGGGATGCAGCCCTGCCGCGCATCTGCACCTGGCTGAAACTCCGCGACCGGCAGTCGCGCCGCAATTTCTACATCTTCAATGCACATTACGATCATATCGGTGTACAGGCCCGCATCGAAAGTAGCAAACTCATCCTCACCCGTCTTCAGGCCGTTGCCGGAAAAGATCCGGTCATCGTTATGGGCGACCTCAACGGCAGCCACTCCAGCCCATGGTATAAAACCTTTCAGGAAAGTGGTCTCGTTCAGGATGTCATCGGCCTTTCGCCGGTTGTATACCGGAACAATGGTTCTTTCAGTGCCTTCAAAACCACCGGCATCTCTGCCGATGTGATCGATCATATCTTCGTTACAGAAGGTGTACGGGTGAGCCGATATGGCATCCTTACGGATACCTACTACGGTAAATTCCCGTCCGATCATTTTCCGGTGATGGCAGAACTCCGCTTTAAATGATGCACGGGCCATGGCCCGAATTAGGTATCTTTGCTTCCGGTTATGAAAACAAGATCCCTCCGGAAAGATAAGATCAACATCATCACGCTGGGTTGCAGCAAGAATCTGGTCGACAGTGAAGTGCTCAGTGGTCAGTTGCTGGCCAACAACATCGATGTGGTGCATGAGAATAAAAAGATCGATCACAACATCGTTATCGTCAATACCTGCGGGTTTATTGATAAGGCCAAAGAAGAATCGGTCAATACCATCCTCGAACAGGTAGAGCTCAAACGCAGAGGTAAACTCGATAAAGTATATGTTACGGGTTGTCTCAGCGAGCGCTATAAAAACAACCTCGAAGAAGAGATTCCCGAAGTCGATGCGTATTTCGGGACTATGGAACTGCCGCGCATCCTGAAAACACTGGAAGCGGATTACAAAGCTGAACTGGTAGGGGAGCGCCTCCTCAGTACGCCGTCGCACTACGCCTACATGAAAATCAGTGAAGGGTGTAACCGTACCTGCTCTTTCTGCGCCATCCCACTCATGCGTGGTAAACATGTCAGCCGCCCCATCGAAGAACTGGTCAGTGAAGCGGAGCGTCTCGTGCGCACAGGGGTGAAAGAAGTCATGCTCATCGCCCAGGAACTGACCTACTACGGCCTGGATATCTACAAAAAACGCGATCTGCCCCGCCTGCTCCATGCACTGGCAGATGTAAAAGGACTGGAATGGATTCGCCTGCATTATGCCTATCCTTCCAAATTTCCGATCGAGATCATAGATGCGATCAAAGAACGGCCTAATATCTGCAACTACCTGGATATGCCGCTGCAACACGCGGCCAATAACATGCTCAAAGCCATGAAACGGCAGATCACCCGGGAAGAAATGACCGATCTCATTCACGATATTCGCTCCCGGCTTCCGGAAATCTGTCTCCGTACCACGCTGATTGCCGGTTTCCCCGGTGAAACAGCAGACGATGTAGAAGAACTGAAAGGCTTTCTTGAAGAACACCGCTTCGATCGGGTGGGCATTTTTACCTATTCCCATGAAGAAGGTACTTCCGCCCATGACCTGGTAGACGATGTGCCTCAGGAAGTGAAAGAAGAACGTGCCCGCGAGATCATGGAAGTTCAACAGGAGATCAGCTACGAAAAAAACCAGGAAAAACTGGGCAAAACATTCAAAGTGCTGATCGATAAAAAAGAATCCGGTAGATACCTCGGTCGCACTGAATACGATTCCGTGGAAGTGGACAATGAAGTGATCGTACAAACCGATCAGAAACTGAAACCCGGCCAGTTCGTAAACGTACGCATCACCAAAGCCTATGATTTCGATCTGGAAGGAGAATTGATATAACTTAAATTGTTACACTGTGGATGCTAGCTCCCGTCTCATGCCCGTAGAAAAAACCGGAATGTTTTCCGGTCTGGTGCTGGATTACCTGAGCCGGCAGCCGCAACTTGATTCACTATACTCCCATCCGGTTAGTATGAATGGTGTGGCTCAGGCAATGCAGGTCCGCAGTGCCTTTCCAACCAATCGCGTACTCCTGCATCAACTCCTTACCGAAGCCTATGCGGGTAAAGCCTCTCCGGCGCAACAGCAACATATTGATGCACTGCTCTCGCACAACACGTTCACTATCTGTACCGCCCACCAGTGTAATCTCTTTACCGGCTATCTGTATTTCATATACAAGATCCTGCATGTGATCCGACTGGCCCATACGTTCAAAAACGAATTTCCTGAACAGCAGTTCGTGCCGGTCTATTACATGGGCAGTGAAGACAATGACCTGGCAGAGCTCGGACAGTTTCAGGTGGATGGTGTGGCTTATTCCTGGCAGACCCGGCAAACAGGGGCTGTAGGCAGAATGAAGGTTGATAAGCCTCTGCTGCAACTGATCGCCCAACTGGAAGGACAACTCGGTGTTCATCCCTATGGTGCTTCCGTGACCAGTCTCCTGCGTGCATGCTACCAGGAAGGGGTAACGATCGCATCCGCAACATTTGAACTGGTAAACAGACTTTTTCAGGATCACGGTTTATTGGTGATCATGGCCGATGATGCCCGATGGAAAGCCGCTTTCCAACCGATCATGATGAACGATCTTTTTCAGCATGATCCGGAAAGGTTAGTATCTGAAACGGGTAGTATGCTGGAGAAAGGATATAAGGTGCAGGTCAATCCGAGGGAGATCAATCTGTTTTATATGTCTGGAGGCATCCGGGAACGGATCATCCGGGATAAACATACCTGGAAGGTTGATAATACAGATATCACGTTCGACAAAGAAACGCTTATGCAGGAGCTGAACGATCATCCGGAGCGTTTCAGTCCGAATGTAGTGCTGCGTGCATTGTACCAGGAAACCATTCTTCCCAACATTGCATTTGTGGGTGGTGGGGCAGAACTGGCTTACTGGCTGGAACTGAGATCCATGTTCACCCATTTTCAGGTTCCCTACCCCATGCTGATCCTGCGCAACAGTTTCCTGATCTATACTGCTGCACAGGAAAAAAAGCTTCAGTCCTTTCAATTGTCTGTAGAAGATCTTTTTCTTTCAGAATACGATCTGATGAACCGATATGTGGCCCTGCACTCCACAAACGATGTGTCGGTCACACACCAGCAAACGCAGGTGGAGGAATTGTTCCGCGGGTTTAAAGATAAAGCGGGTGCTATCGACCCCACACTGGTACAGCACCTGCAGGCCATGGAGGCCCGATTACAGAAACAGATCAATGAAGCAGGGAAGAAGCTGTTGAGGGCAGAAAAGCGGCGTTTTGAGGTGCAAAAAGCACAACTCCTGAAACTACGGGAACAACTCTTCCCGAAAAATAAACTTCAGGAACGGTACGATAATTTCCTGCCCTACTATGCACAGTACGGACCAGCGTTTCTGGAAGCTCTGTGGAAGCATTCTCCCGGTCTGGACCAGGCCTTTATTCTATTGTCGCTGAATGCTCAGTAGCCAGCTGTGTCCTGTCCGCTGACATCCCCTTCTGATTCCAGCCCCATCCGCTTTCTGGCTTCTTCCACAATGAGGGCAGTAGCAGTTGCACCTATGCGGGTTACGCCAATTTCTTTCATTTTCAGCAGCTCATCCAGTGAGCGTACACCACCTGCAGCCTTCACCTGTACCGCTGGTGCCACATTTGCCAGCATAAGCGCACAATCTGCAAGGGTAGCTCCTTTGGTAGAAAATTTTCCGTCAGCTCCCTTCGTGTATCCGTAACCGGTGGAGGTTTTTACAAAGGCTACACCCAGTTCACTGCAGATCTGGCAGAGACGAATCTTTTGTTCATCCTGCAGGTAATCGTTCTCGAAGATTACTTTCAACAGTGCTCCATTGGAAACCGTCGCCTGATTGATCTGGCGAATCTCGTCCGTTACATAGGCCCAGTCGCCCCCCATTACTTTCCCGATATTCACGACCATATCGATCTCACGGGCACCATTCGAACAGGCTTCCTTCGTTTCAAAAACCTTGGTGGCAATCGTTTGTGAACCATGTGGGAATCCGATCACCGTACATACGGGAATACCGCTTCCTTCCAGCAGTTCAGCCGCTCTTTTAACCGCATAGGGTTTGATGCAGACCGAAGCCGTGTGGTAACGAATGGCCACCGCACATCCTTCTTCCAGGTCTTTATCGGTCATGGTCGGATGCAGGATCGAATGATCGATCATGCCTGCAATTTCTTTAAGGTCGTAACGCATCTGGTTATGCTTTATCAAGTGTATTCTCCCAGCCGGCGGCCCGGAGCTTGGTTATTTTGGTTTCTACTTCAGCGGTCATATCCTTTTTGTACTGGTCCATTTTGCGACCGGTCTCCTCATCAAATGCGCCAAGGATCTGAGCCGCCAGAATACCTGCATTTTTCGCTGCATTCAGGGCTACGGTTGCCACGGGCACACCATTGGGCATTTGGAGAATAGATAAAATAGAATCCCAGCCATCTATTGAATTGGAGGATTTCACCGGTACCCCAATTACGGGCAGCGATGTAAGAGCGGCTACCATTCCGGGTAAATGAGCGGCTCCGCCTGCACCGGCAATGATCACCTTCAGTCCTCTTTCCCTGGCACTGGTTGCATAGTCCACCATCCGCATCGGTGTACGATGGGCAGATACAACGGTCAGCTCAAACGGGATGTCCATGCTCCGCAGAAAATCTGCTGCGGCTTTCATGATGTCCAGATCACTGTCGGACCCCATAATAATACCTACTGTCGGTTTATCCATATCCATATAGGTTTAACTGATTACACGTAAGGTTTGTTTCACTTGCATGGCCTTTCGCAGCAGGCCGGTCTTGTCCTTATCCAAAAGGGTTACATGTCCCATCTTACGTCCGGGGGCCGTCTGCTTTTTGCCATACAGATGTACAAATGCATGTTCCATTTTCAACACCTCTTCCAGTCCTTCATACCGTGCAGGACCTCTATGTCCTTCCGCACCCAGAATATTGATCATCATACTGGGCTGAAGCGCTGCCGTAGAACCCAGCGGATAGTTCAGCATTACCCTCCAGAGCATATCGAACTGTGAGCTGTAATGCGCTTCGATGGTATGATGGCCACTGTTGTGAACCCTCGGGGCGGTTTCATTCACCCATACATCTCCTTTTTTGTCTACGAACATCTCCACGGCAAAAAGTCCGGGCGACTGAAAATTACGGGCAACGGCCAGTGCCATGGCTTCCGCTTTCCAGAGTGCCTGTTGTGGAATATCAGCCGGACAAAGCTGAAAGTCGAGCAGGTTCAGCACAGGATCAAAGATCATCTCCACCGCCGGATACAGAACATGCGAACCATCAGCGGCTATCGCCACGGTTATGGCAATCTCTTTGTTGATATCCACCAATTGCTCCAGCACACCGGGAGCATCAAATCCTTTTTCGACATCCGCTTCCGATCGGATCACCTGTACACCTTTGCCATCGTATCCACCCATACCGAGTTTATGCACGGCGGGTAAAAGGTGCATATGCTGTTTCAGCTCCTCTCTGTTTTGGGTGATCACAAAAGCAGGAGAGGGGATCTGGTGATCCTGGTAGTATTTTTTTTGAAGGATCTTATTCTTGATGGTTTTAAGTGCGGAAGGCCTGGGTATGATTTTTTTACCCTCCGCCTCGAGTTTTTCGAGTGCTTCAATGTTGACGTTCTCGATCTCTATGGTCAGCACATCCACCTGCTGTCCGAATGTATATACGGCTTCGAAATCGCGGATATCTCCTGCGATGAAATGGTGACAAAGATGGGCGGCCGGACAATCCGCTTCTTTCTCCATGACCCAGGTTTCTACCGGATAATTGGGTGCTTCCTGCAGCAACATCCTGCCGAGCTGACCACCACCTAAAATACCAACTTTCATGGGCGTGAAGATAATTAAACTAATTTTGTTCCCGGAAGGTCATTTCCTTTCCTGCTTGTCTATGATCGCAACATTGAATGAAAAGACTGCGGTAGCAGATTTTCTGCCGCTACAGGGCACTGATTATGTGGAATTCTATGTAGGCAATGCCAAACAGGCCAGCCATTATTACCGCTGCGCCTTTGGCTTCCAGCCACTGGCGTATGCTGGTCCGGAAACCGGACGAAAAGATGTGGTCAGTTACGCCGTTCGCCAACACAAACTTACCTTCGTTTTTACGTCTTCCTTACGACCCGATCACCCAATCGCTGAACACGTTCGTATCCATGGCGATGGCGTCAAAATACTTGCTCTAAAAGTGGAAGATGCTGCTTCAGCCTGGCAGGAAACAACCTCCCGTGGGGGTGTATCCTACCTGGAACCGCAAACACAGCAGGATGAGCAGGGATCGGTTGTGCTCTCCGGCATCTGTACATACGGAGATACGGTGCATCTTTTTGTGGAACGACGAAACTATCAAGGGACATTTCTCCCAGGTTACCGCAGCTGGACGGATCCTCATTTCCGGAACACCGACACCGGTTTACTTTATGTAGATCATTGCGTAGGGAATGTGGGTTGGAACCAGATGAATACCTGGGTGCAGTTCTATGAACAGGTGATGGGCTTCCGGAACATACTCACCTTTGATGATCAGGATATTTCCACTGAATATTCCGCGCTGATGAGTAAGGTAATGAGCAATGGCAATGGTTTCGTGAAATTCCCAATCAACGAACCGGCTGAAGGGAAAAAGAAATCGCAGATCGAAGAATATCTGGATTATTACCAGGGTGCAGGCGTACAGCACGTGGCACTCGCAACGAATGACATCGTCCATACCGTTCGCGAACTCAAAAGCCGTGGGGTTGAATTTCTTCAGGTACCTGATTCATATTACGATGATCTGCTGGATCGCGTGGGTACCATCGATGAAGACCTGCAACCGCTCCGGGAACTGGGGATTCTGGTCGACCGCGATGAAGAAGGCTATCTTTTGCAGCTCTTTTCCAAACCCGTTCAGGATCGCCCTACCGTATTCTTTGAGATCATCCAGCGAAAAGGAGCGAAAAGTTTCGGCAAAGGAAATTTCAAGGCTCTCTTTGAAGCGATCGAGCGGGAACAGGAAAAAAGAGGCAATTTGTAAGCACATAATTCGTTAATTATCTGCCAGGTATGCTGCCTGTGGAACTGATTTCATATTTTTGATCTATGTTGAAACGGCTGATCCTGCTCGCTTTTATCCTACAGTCGACCCACGCCTGGGCCCAGAACTCTTTTGTAGACTACCAGCGATCTTTTGGAAGAGTAAACGATGCTTTCCGGAAAAAAGAAGATACGCTTCGCAAAGAATTTGCAGCCAAAAAACTTGTATGGCCGGCAAAATACGTTTACCTGCGCTCTTTTAAATACGATAGTGAACTGGAGGTATGGGTGCGCCAGAGCCTGTCTGAGCCGTTTAAACTATTCAAAACATTCAAGGTGTGCGCCATGGCAGGAACACTGGGGCCTAAACGCATCCAGGGTGACTACCAGGTTCCGGAAGGATTCTACTACATCAACGAGTTCAAGCCGAACAGCATGTATCACCTGTCACTCGGTCTGAATTATCCCAACGCCTCTGATGTTATCCTCTCCGATTCCGCCCGTCCGGGTGGAGAAATCTACATTCACGGTAGTTGCGTAACAGAAGGGTGTATACCCATCACCAATCCGCAAATCGAAGAACTTTATGTGCTAACGGCTTATGCCCGCAACCATGGTCAGGATTTCATACCCGTGCATATTTTCCCCATTCGGTTCGATAATCCAAAAAGTCTCGCCTATCTGGAAAAAGTGATCCTGAATGATGTGGAACTCAAGACATTTGAGAAAACAATGAAACAGGCGTACGATTTTTTCAATGTCACCAAACAACTCCCTGTGGTTAGTATTAACGCAAAGGGTGACTATGTGCTGTATTAGTGATTTTTCTCTTTAAGCAACGCCTGAACAACATCCCGGTTCTGTTGGAGCAGTGGTATTTCCTGTCCTTTTGTAAGGCCTTCCAGCAGTCCTTTCTGAGGGTGACGTATCGTTAACAGCATGTATCCTCTCTCAACCTGCACATCAAAGCGAGTGGCTGCCAGTGATGCCAGCCGGTCAATCTTTTCCGGATGATCATCCAGGCAAACCTGCACCGATACGGCTCCTGTAGAGATCAGATTGGGCCGGATCCGCACCTGTTCAAGCCAGTGATAAAGCTCCGCAACAGGTTTTTCGCCAACAAAGGAAAAATCCATGGTTTTCAACTGCAGCAGCACCTGATTTTTTTTGATAACAATGATCGGCGGCAATACCTGAGCGCATTGCTGGTGTATAATGGTTCCGGGTTCTTCTGGATCAATAAAGCTGCGGACATAAAGCGGAATCTGCCTGTTCTGCAGCGGTTTGATCGTTTTAGGATGAATTACCTGAGCGCCATAATAGGCCATTTCAATTACTTCCTCATACGATAGTTCCGGAATGATCTCCGCTGTTGGAAACTGTTTGGGATCGGCATTCATGACTCCTTTCACATCTTTCCAGATGGTCAGACTCTCCGCATCAAGCAGCGATGCAAATATGGCTGCCGTATAATCACTGCCTTCTCTGCCAAGAGTGGTGCTTTCGTTCTCATCAGTAGCCCCGATAAACCCTTGTGTGATTACCCTCTTCGTTCGCTGAAACAACGGACGAATTCGCTCGTCCGATTGCTTTTGCGTTGTAACCCAGTTGATCCCGGCATCCCTGAAATTATCGTCGGTCCGAAACACATCCCGCACATCCACCCATTCGCTGGAGAGTCCTTCTTCATTCAGATACGCACTGATAAGGGTAGTGGAGAGTAATTCACCGATGCAGACGATCTGGTCGTAATAGTAGTCGTATTCCCGGACGGGTTTATCGTGTAAAAGCCATTCTACTTCCGTGTAAAGATCGTTCAATCGGTGTTCAGTAGGTAAAGCCTCCCGAACAAGCAGGTACTTGGCGAAATCATCGTGGGTATGCCGCACCTGGCGAAACAATTCCAATGCATCCTCTTTTTTCCCGGCAAACCAGGTCTCTGCCACTTTTTCCAGGGCATTGGTGGTCTTACCAATGGCCGAAACGATGATCATGAGCGGTTCTTCACGGTACTCCTGCAGAATCGCAGCCATGTGCTGGATTCGCTCCACGGTGCTTACACTGGCACCTCCGAATTTGAAGATCTTCATTCCATAAAGGTACGAAATGCAAAACGGTTTGTGGAAGTACCGCTATGGTATGCAAATGGTAAAGCGTATATTTATGTACATCCTAAATGGTAAACACATGATCAATCGTTCCGTCAAAACCCTGGATGAATTTACGATTCACCAGATGCGGCTTTATCCGAATGCCACGGGAGAGCTGGCGGGACTGTTGCGCGACATCGGTCTGGCGGCCAAGCGCATAAACGTGGAGGTCAACAAGGC
The DNA here is from genome assembly GCA_947463665.1 of Sphingobacteriales bacterium. GTDB lineage: Bacteria > Bacteroidota > Bacteroidia > Chitinophagales > Chitinophagaceae > Pollutibacter. The sequence goes on along the minus strand of CANHUD010000040.1, from coordinate 873 downwards.
TGGGCTGGTAGATATACTGGGAGATCTTGGTTCCGTCAATGTGCAGGGAGAAGAAGTCAAAAAACTGGATGATTTTGCCAATCAACAACTCGCCGGTGTACTTCGGCATGGGATCAGCTGCGCCGGTATCGCCAGTGAGGAGATAGATGATTTCATGGCTTTTGATGATCCTGTCAGTCATCGCTCTAAATATGTTTGCCTGTTTGATCCCCTTGATGGCAGCAGCAATATTGATGTAAATGTTTCCATCGGCACCATCTTCAGTGTATACCGCCGTGTCAGTCCTGCAGGTACACCGGTAACCCGAGAAGATTTCCTGCAGCCCGGTCATCGCCAGGTGGCTGCCGGCTATATCGTATACGGTTCCTCCACCATGATGGTCTATGCCACCCGAAGAGGGGTGAATGGCTTTACCCTGGATCCGGCCATTGGTGAATTTTCTCTTAGTCATCCCGATATCCAGTGCCCGGAAAAAGGAAAGATATACTCCGTCAATCACGGTAATTTTTTCCGGTATGCCCGCCCCGTTCAGGCGTACATCACGTTCTGCCAGCAACTGACAGGCAAAGAGGGTGGTCCCTATACCCAGCGATACATCGGCAGCATGGTGGCCGATCTGCACCGCAATCTGGTGAAAGGCGGGATCTTTATGTACCCCGCCACTACAGATAACTCCAATGGTAAACTCCGACTTCAATACGAATGCAACCCCTTCGCTTTTATAATAGAAGTGGCCGGAGGACGCGCCACCGATGGTATGCAGCGGATTCTCGATATAAAACCGACAGAACTTCACCAGCGAAGTCCTATGTTTGCAGGATCAAAGGGCATGATGGATGACCTTGATTCATTTTTAAACAGTAACAGGCATTG